>DAOWIT010000090.1 GCA_030640765.1 Candidatus Latescibacterota bacterium
AACTGCGTGATGTACTTCAGTGAGGTAAACCTGCACCTCGTCCGACAGCTTTTTGATTGACTCGTAAAAAGACCCTAAACCTGATTTCACCACAGAGACACAGAGGACACAGAGAGCAACAAATTTCAAAATACTCAGGCTCTTATATGTTTACTTTTCTCCGTGTCTCCGTGCCTCCGCGGTCGATTTTAGACTTTTTACGAATCAATCGATCTTGAAATCGTGCGAATCATGGTTCAGACAATCCTGTATAAAAGGAGGGAGCGACAATGGATGTAATGACAGCGATTAGAGGCAGAAGGAGTGTTCGGAGCTATCAAGATCGGCCTGTGGAGGAAGAGAAGCTCAATCTGGTCTTAGAGGCAGGCCGGCTGGCCCCATCGGCAAGCAATATGCAGGAGTGGAAATTCGTTGTGGTCAGGAATAAACAGACTCGGCAAAAGCTGGCCCAGGCGGCTCATGGGCAGAGATTTGTCGGAGAGGCAGCGGCGGTAATCGTCGCCTGTGCTACTATCACTGACCATATGATGCCCTGCGGACAACTCTCCTATCCTGTTGACCTAGCCATTGCCCTTGACCATATAACCCTTAAAGCAGTTGAAGAAGACCTTGGAACCTGCTGGATCGGGGCATTTGGAGAAGATGAGGTTAAAGAAATCCTGGGAATCCCCACAGAAATCCGGGTGGTGGCTTTACTCCCTATAGGCTATCCCCAATATGTGCCCTCTCCTACTTCCAGAAAGAGCAAAGAAGAGGTGTTCATGTACGAGAAGTGGGGTTAAAGAAGGAAGGTTATGGGTTTGATTCACCTGTAGAAACATTTCTAAAGCCGATTCTTACCGCAAAGGCGCAAAGGACACAAAGAAAAGACAATTTCAATAATCTGATAATCATATATTTTGTTTTTCTCTGCGGTCTTTGCGGTAAAATTGACTTTTTGCTTCGAAAATGATACCAACCTCCCGCAGGTTCCAAACCTGCGGGAGGTTCTGGACGCCATTTTCATCCTTCGTGGTGCCGGCCCTGCCGGCATGAACGTTTACGAAAGAATCCTATTTGACAAATGGAAAAGCTGGAAGGCACAATAGAGCGAATTACCTATCAGAACGAGAAGACCGGTTATGTGATTGCCAGACTTCAGCCCAAACACAGAGCTTCTCGCCTGCGGGGACGGAGGGAACTGACCACCATCGTGGGAGAGATAGCCTCGATTAATCCGGGTGAAAATGTAGTACTCTCCGGGGAGTGGACCAACCATCCGAAATACGGCCGCCAGTTCAAGGTGTTGGAGTATCGGGTGGTTTGTCCTTCTACAACCGAGGGGATCAGGAAATACTTGGGCTCCGGTCTGATCAAGGGAATAGGACCGGTCAGCGCTAAAAGGATAGTGAGACACTTCGCTCTGGTGACCCTGGAGGTGATCGAACACCACCCGGAGAGGCTGACTGAGGTGGAGGGAATAGGTCCCAAGCGGGTGGAGATGATCCAAAAAGCTTGGGAGGAACAGAAAGAGATCAAAGAGGTGATGCTCTTCCTCCAGTCTCACAATATAAGCACTGCCTATGCAGTAAAGATATACAAGCATTATGGTGAAGATGCCATCCAGATAGTCAGAGAAAATCCCTACCGTCTGGCCAAAGATGTCTGGGGCATAGGGTTCATCACCGCTGATAAGATAGCCAGAGATTTAGGAGTAGAGGAAAATTCCCCCCAGAGGATAGAGGCGGGGGTGAGATATGTTCTGAACCAGGCTTCGGAAAAGGGCCATGTGTTTCTTCCCCAAGAGGAATTGGTGGAGAGCAGCGCTGAGATTCTGAAGGTTCCGGCAGAGCTTGTGCCCGCTTCTATTCAAGCTCTAAAGGAGTCCAAGGATGTGATTATTGAAAACGAACGGGTTTATTTACCGCCCTTTTTTCACTCTGAGACTGGAGTAGCAAAAAGTCTTACCCTGCTCATCGGAAGGCCCAAACTGAGTCCTGCGGACCAGTGGATCAAACAGCAGATCGACAGCCTGGAGAAGGAGGAAGGGATTACCTTTGCCCCCCAGCAAAGAGTAGCTATCAGAAAGGCCCTGACCGAACCAGTGGTGGTCATAACCGGTGGCCCAGGTACGGGCAAGACAACAATTACCAAGGCTATAACCAGATTGTGTGAGAAAACAGGGCAGCGACTGCTTCTGTGTGCCCCTACTGGTCGGGCGGCTAAAAGGCTTTCCGAGGTTACGGGAAAAGAGGCCAAGACGATCCACCGACTCCTGGAGTTCGCCCCCCAGACAATGACTTTCAAGCGAAATGAACTCGTTCCCTTGGAAGTCGATACCCTGATCGTAGATGAGGCTTCAATGATCGATATCCTTTTGATACATAACCTGTTGAAGGCGATTCCCCGGGATGCGAGTCTTATTCTGGTGGGAGATGTAGATCAACTACCTTCGGTGGGGGCGGGAAATGTGCTTAAAGATATAATCGCTTCTGGGAAGGCCCAGGTGGTCAGGCTCACCGAGATATTCCGCCAGGCACAGCAGAGCAAGATTGTCACCAACGCCCACCGAATCAACCAGGGAGTTTTCCCCGAAATCAAAAACAAAAAAACGGAGGATTTCTTTTTTATCGAGGAAGAAGATCCGGCTGAGGTGGTAGAGATTATCAGAGACCTGTGCGTGCAGCGGCTGCCGGATCACTACGGTTACCATCCGATAGAAGACATCCAGGTGCTCTGTCCGATGTACCGGGGAGAAACGGGGGCGATAAACCTCAACCGACTGTTGCAGGAAAGTCTTAACCCTAAGGGCCAGAGTTATAAGCGTGGCAGCAGTGAATTCAAGGTGGGCGATAAGGTAATGCAGATAGTGAACAACTACAATAACGAGGTGTTCAACGGCGATATAGGCAGAATAGTGGAGATAGATTTAGAGTGCCAAACGGTGAAGGTGGCTTTTGATCATCTGGTCTCTTACGATTTTACCGGGCTGGACGAGCTGGTCTTGGCCTACGCTATTTCTGTACACAAAAGCCAGGGATCTGAATACAAGGTCGTGGCGATGCCGATAACTACCCAGCACTATCTGATGCTGCAGCGGAATCTTCTCTACACTGCTGTTACCCGGGCAAAAGAGCTGTTGGTTCTGGTGGGCACCAAGAAGGCCTTAGTCCTGGCGGTAAAGAACAATCGGGTTATGGAAAGGTATACCTGGCTTTCTCAAAGACTTGCCTCGTGAAATGTTTTGCGTATTTGGCGGGGCTTGCCCTGGCGGGCAGATAAGATTCCTGTATGGGTATCCCACTAAAGAAAAGG
>DAOWIT010000131.1 GCA_030640765.1 Candidatus Latescibacterota bacterium
AAAACAAAAAGGCACCTCGGCAAGGTGTCCTTTTTGTTTTTTTACTCCTTAAAGCTGTCTGCTATTTTTCTTCTGAAGACTTCCTTCCCGTCTCCATCAATTTCATAAAGGGAGTGAGTAGGTCGATAGGGATGGGGAAGATGGTAGTGGAGTTGTTCTCTGAGGCCACTTCGGTTAAGGTCTGCAGATATCTCAATTGCAAACTTATAGGTTCCTTAGCCATAAGCTGGGAAGCCTCCAGGAGTTTTGAAGCCGCCTGCAATTCCCCCTCGGCGTGGATGACCTTTGCCCTCCGGTCTCGTTCGGCCTCAGCTTGTTTAGCTATTGACCGCTGCATATCCTGGGGTAAGTCCACATGTTTTACCTCGACGATGGAAACCTTAATCCCCCAGGGGTCTGTCTGCTGGTCTATGATAGTCTGCAGCCGCATGTTGATTTTCTCTCTTTTGGAGAGAAGCTCATCCAGCTCTACTTCTCCTAACACGCTTCGCAGTGTTGTCTGTGCCAGTTGGGAGGTAGCATAGAGGAAATCTTCCACCTCAACCACCGCCTTGTCGGATTCTATTACCCGGAAGTAAAGCACCGCATTGACTTTGATAGTGACATTGTCCTTGGTGATCACATCCTGAGGGGGAATATCCATAGTGACTACCCTCAGGCTCACCTTTGTCATACGGTCGATTATGGGGATAAGAAGAATCAGGCCTGGCCCTTTAGCACCCACCAGTCGGCCCAGTCTGAAGATCACTCCCCGTTCATACTCTCGCAGTATCCTGATGGCACTGCTCAAGAGCATAATTGCGATAAATATCAGAAACATCCACATAAGCGCCATCTTAGTTACCCCCCTTTTTAGTTTTTAGTCACACAGATGCGCCGGAATCTTTCGGCATCTGTGCCAATTTATGCTGCCTTGACTTCCTGGCTTTCTCCGCTTTGATGTTACCAATTTGTCAAGAAATAAGCCGAAGTTCAGTGATTTGTGAAGCCAGTATAACATAATCCCGTTGAGATGTCAAGCAAAAATGTTCCGGATTTGTCGAGAAAGAGATTCCTCTGGGTGGTGCCTCTCAATTTTTTCCCTGCACATTGTTACAGAGAAAAGCCTTAGGAATCGACTGAGGAAATTGGTGCTGAGTGCCTTAAACCCTTATAGAATCTGCCTCGATCCCTGAGACGACTGCGGACATCCTGGCGAAGTTTTACCTTTTGATGATAAAAACTTAAAAAAAAACAAAAAAAATGCATTTTTTTCTTGACTTTTTCTCAACAGGTGGTTATGATAAACAGGTGGGTTAATGTGGGATAATGTGGGTCGAAATGGCGGTGAGGCATAACTACTTATTTTATCTTCTATTAGCAAGGAAGGTTCTATGCAAAATTTCAAAGGGGAGTATGAATACACCATAGATGCCAAGGGCAGGATGAATATTCCAGCCAGTTTCAGGGAAATCCTTCCACCTCAGGCCAAGAAGACGTTTGTGGTGACGCGCGGGTTAGATAAGTGTCTGGCAATATATACTTTAGATGTCTGGGAAGAAAAAATTGAGGAGAAACTTCGCCAGCTTCCCACGCAGGCGCGCCACTATATGAGAATAGTGGCCTCTCAGGCTCGGGAGGCAAAGATGGACGAGCAAGGGCGGATACTTATCCCGAAAAACCTCATGCAATGGGCAGAGATTGACAGTAAGGTTACGGTGGCCGGCGCTCTGGACCGAATAGAGCTCTGGAATCCAGAACGGTTCGAAAAATATAAAGAGCAGAACCAAAGTGTCTTGGAAGAAATCAGCGAAGAATTTCAAATCTGAGGTAATGGCTGCCCAACAGGATTTTCACCTCCCAGTGCTCCTGAAACAGACAGTGGGTTATCTTCTCACCAATCCAGACGGGGTATATGTCGACGGCACAGTGGGGGGAGGTGGCCACGCACTTCAGATTCTCTCTTGTTTGGGAGAAGGGGGACGTCTAATTACTGTAGACCAGGATCCGGAGGCAATTCAGGCAGCTAAGAGAAGACTCTCCCCTTTCGGCGAAAAGGTGAGTTTCCATTTAACAGGATTCCAGAACTTACCGACAATCCTGCGACAACAAGGCATCGAGGCTGTAGATGGAATTTTACTCGATTTAGGAGTCTCCTCTCATCAGCTTGATTCTCCCGGGCGGGGTTTCAGCTACAGGTTCTCCGGTCCTCTGGATATGAGGATGAATCCTCAGTCCCTCAAGACAGCCTGGCAGGTGGTGAACACCTATTCAGAGAAAGAGTTGGGGAGCGTTCTCCACCGCTATGGCGAAGAGAAAATGGCAGTTAAAATAGCCCGCAGAATATGCCGACAGAGGAAAGAAAAAAGTATAGACGACACTCTCCAATTAAGAGAGATAATTGAATCAACTATTCATACCCTTAGACCTCAAAAGACACTCTCCAGAATATTTCAAGCTTTAAGGATAGAGGTAAATGGAGAAATCGAAATCCTGGAGACCTCTATTAGGCAGTGTATCAACCTGTTGAAGACGGATCGAAGGCTTTGCATTATCTCCTACCATTCCTTAGAGGACCGGATAGTGAAGTCGGTATTTAGACAATATTCTCAAGGCTGTACTTGTCCCCCTCGCCTGCCCGTTTGTGTCTGCGGCGCGAAAAAGATACTGAAGTTGGTTACCAGAGGAGCCCTCATGCCCAGCGAAGAGGAGAAAAAGGCCAATCGACGGGCGAGAAGTGCTAAATTGAGAGTAACGGAAAAAATAGCGGATTCAAGATGAAACGGCAGACATTTATGAGGTTTGTTTTGCTGTTCGCGATTTTAGTGGCGGGAATGTTGGGATATGTGTGGGAACAGGTGACAGTGACTAACCTGAAAAAGCGAATTGATATCCTATATCTCCAAAAGCAGAAGGTGATTGAAGAGAACAGGCGCTTGGAGACGCAAATAGCGCATTTGTCCAGTGCTTCCAGAATCAAAAAGATAGCCTCAGAAAAACTCGGGATGTTTCCCCCTCATACTCCCCCAGAGGAACTTCCCGTAGAATTAAGAGAATAACGATGGGAAAACGAGTTTATAAACTCTATCTCATAGGTCTCGTTATCTTTGTTGTCTGGCTATCTTTGATAAATCGTCTGGCTCTTATTCAGGTAGTCGATAGCAAGACCTATTCCGAGAAAAGCAGAAGGCAGAGTGAGCAGCGAATTGACCTTCAAGGCAAGCGGGGGAACATACTGGATAGAAATGGTATCAATCTGGCCATTGACCTTTCCACTCGTTCTTTGGCAGCCAACCCGAAGGAGATAGAGCATCCGGCTAAAGTGGCGGTTCGTCTTTCTATTCTCACCGGAAAACCCCAGAGTCTGTTCCTCAAACGGCTAAAAAATGGAAGTTCTTTTGTCTGGTTGGCTAGAAAACTGAACTGGCAAGTGGCAGAAGGACTTGATTCTCTGAATCTCACTGGTGTAAGAGAGATAGAGGAGGCGAAACGAAATTTCCCCCTTGGCTCTGTAGCTGGACAACTCATAGGTGGCACTGATGTGGACAATCGGGGAATCGAAGGGGTTGAATTCGCCTTTGACAAATACTTACAAGGCACTGCTGGATGGACCGTCTCAGGAGTTGATGCCTGGGGGAGGAAACTCTCTGTCTTTGGAAATGTCCAAAAAGGTCCCCACGATGGCCTTGATGTTGTCCTGACGATTGATTCGAGATACCAGGCCATCGCCGAAGAGGAGTTAAAGGCTGCCATTTCCCTTTTTGACGCAAAGGCAGGAACAGCTGTTATTATGAACCCCAAGACGGGTGAAATCTTAGCGATGGTCTCCATCCCCTCTTACGACCCCAACCACACTGCCTCCTCTGATCCAGCGAACAGAAAGAACAAGGTGATTACGGACTGTTTCGAGCCCGGTTCTATCTTCAAAGTAGTTGCTGTTTCAGCCGCCATAGAAGAGGGTTTAAGGAAACCCACCGATCTTATCTTCTGTGAAAATGGTAAGATGAAAGTGGCCGGCGGGATTATTCGCGACTGGCACAGTTACGAATGGCTCACCCTGGGGGATGTGATTAAACACTCCAGCAATATCGGGGTGATAAAGATCGCCCAGACGGTGGGGGAGAAGCTACTATACCGTTACATCCGAGCCTTTGGTTTTGGTACCAGAACTGGAATCAGCTTGCCAGGTGAGGCAAAGGGAATTGTCCACCATCCATCTTCCTGGTCTAGGAGGTCGCTGGCTACAATAGCCATAGGACAGGAGATATCCGCTACTTCCCTTCAGTTAGCCACTGCTCACGGTGCTATTGCCAACGGGGGATATTTGATGAAACCTTATATTTTAAAGCTAATCAGCAAAAAAAATGGCCAATTGGTGAAAAAACAATCCCCTAATGTGGTGCGAAGGGTGATCTCTGAAGATACCGCTCGGATGCTTACCGACATCCTGTGCGGTGTGGTGGACTCGGGCACCGGAGTGAAGGCTAAGATAGAAGGTTTCTCCGTGGCAGGTAAAACAGGTACCGCCCAGAAAAGCCGACAGAATAGCCGGGGATATGATCCCCAAAAAGTCATCTGTTCCTTTGTAGGATTCCTCCCCGCTGAAGATCCTCAACTGCTTTGCTTAGTAAGTATAGATGAACCACAAGAAAATCACTGGGCAGGACAAGTGGCTGCTCCCACCTTTAGGAAAATCATCAGTCGAATCCTCAGCTTAAATGACTGTCCGATAAAAAGAAAGGCAGTAACACTTATAGCCTCCACTGATTCTTTCAATTATGAATATGTATCTGGAGTTCAGGCTACGAATCAATCCGAGCCTTATGCAAACCAGACTGATGAAACTTATTCTATGCCCAGGGTTGTCGGAATGAGTCTCAGGCAAGCAGTAGAAATCCTTCACCGCCAGGGGATAGAGGCAAAAATCGTGGGTACTGGTGTGGTACTGAAGCAGACGCCTCGAGCAGGGGGTGAGATTAAGTCCGGCACAGTCTGCTTAATTGAGGCAGAAAGTGGCATACGGTAACGGTGGTAACTTGATAGTGTAGGAATTTCCATTTATTGGACGCAGATAAACCCCGTTAGAGATAAATCTCTAAACGGGGTAAACGCAGATTGTCAAGA
>DAOWIT010000038.1 GCA_030640765.1 Candidatus Latescibacterota bacterium
TCCCTGCCTCTCCGCCATTGCCAAGAAGTGCTACTCCGTCTTTCCCCCAGACAGCTCAAATGCGGCTTGACCTTTTTCTGAAAAAATGTCGGTTGATAAAACATCGCTCAGAGGCAAAACAGGCCTGTGAGAACGGCATCGTCCGGGTCGATGGACAACCTGCCAAGTCTGGCAAGGCAGTGAAAATAGGACAAAGAATCGCTGTCGATTTCACCGATCGCTACTTAGAAATAGAGATCCTCGGCCTCCCCCAGGGAGATGTTCCCAAGACCCGGGCTCGTCAGTTCTACCGAGTAGTAAAAGACCAGGAAAAAGAGCTTGTTGATTTTTAGAGAACTCCCGAGTTTGCTATCCATACCTGAAAAACACCTTCTATGCCCTATTTCTCAGAACAGAACCGGGAGACTGTTGATTAGCATCTGTCCGAATTTGTCACTTTTGGCGATTCAGAAAAATGAGGTAATGACCCTTTTATCGTTGACATAGTCAAGAAGAATTCCCTGTAAGCCCTTTATCGATGCCACTATAAGGGATTACATTTGTTTATGGAAATGTCATAATCAAGGGCGAGCTATAGTCATGTGGACCTGAATCTCACCATCCTCGCTCGAAGGCCCGTCCTCGGCCGCCTGTGGACCCACCCGAGGACGGGTGGGCGAGCGTTTATGGGGGGCCAGAATGTGGAAAATCAGGGGCACGGGACTGAAATCTCTCGCTGGGCCAGAATCTTAATCTTTTATCGAGGGCACTTCTGATAGTGCCGCTCACAGAAAGGAGGGTCTTACAATGAAAAAACTGTTGTGCATCTGGGTGTTCTGTCTGGTGGGTCTCTTCGGGGCTACCTCACTGGGCGCGGAAGAACAACAGGACCAAGCCGCTTCTATGTCGGGCACCATGGGGACGGTGACCATCGATGGCAAGCAGTGGCAAAGATTGAACTTTCGCCCAGAAATCCCCATCGGCAAATTCGGCATAGCCTTAGACATCGAGCTTTTTATCGACTCCCAAGGCCGATTTAACAAGAAAGGATGGGATTTTAGCACGGGCGCTGCCTCTACCGAAAGCCTGCTGCGGAAGATATATTACCTCCGCTACGGACACCCGGGCGATAACCTCTTCCTTAAGGTCGGTGCCTTGGACAACGTCTCCTTAGGCTATGGTCTGATAATGGAGGGCTATTGCAACACCTTAGAGTACCCTGGGGTCAAGAAACTGGGCCTGCAGTTCGGATTAGACGGTCTCACCCCCTTCCGAATCGGAGCCGAGGGGATAGTGGCCAGTTTTCAGGACTTCAGACATAAAGGCGGACTGATCGGACTGAGGGTGTTCGGCAGACCGGTTGTTTCTACTGAAGTCCCTCTGCTGAGCAAGTTAACGGTGGGAGCTACCTATGTCACCGATATCAACCAGTACAGCGGCCTGGAAGATTCCGATGGAGATGGTTACCCAGACAAATGCGATGCCTTTCCCCGCGACCGCAAAAGGTGGCTTGACTCCGATGGAGACGGTATAGAAGACCAATCTGACATCGACGACGACGGGGATAACATCTTAGATGCCGATTACGAGAATTATCCCCAGTACTGTCCGTTTGACAGCGTCACCGTGGACGATCTGAAAGGCGTCGTCCCCTTTCCCTTAGACTCAGTTGTAACCCGAAAAAGCCTCTTTGAGCACGGCCCTGCAGATGCCTTCAGCATGGTGGGATTTGATGTAGGACTACCCATCCTGGAGAAGGCAGCGATGAGGCTGGATCTGTACGGCCAGTATGCCCGCATCTTAGATGACTCCGACGACGATCAGGCCAAGGGCTATGGTATAGCAGCCCCCGGGCTGAGATTCACTCTCTCCCCTCTGGTGGCTAAGATCGAATATCGGCACTGTCGAGGGCATTTTATCCCTGGATATTTTAACCGCCTCTACGAACAGACGCGGGCAAGGGTCTCGGACGGCTCTGTCCAAACTGGCGATTCTACCTTGGACAGCACCGACACCAACGGCGTCTTCGGAGAGCTTAGAGCCGAGCTGGGGAAATTTGTCAGCCTTTCGGCCAACTATCAGTATCTCACCGGCAAAGGAGGCTCCTCGGAAAGACAACAGAGCTTCTCTGCCCAAAGCTATTTACTTTCTGGCATTCTGGACCTGGTTCCTCGGATCAGCCACGTCTCTGCCTATTATCAGAAAACCAGGATAAACACAAAGGAATACAGATTCTTCGAGCCCACTCCCGAGACCCTCTGTGGATATAAACTGGGTATGGAAGTTTCCTCAGGGATGTCCGTAGTATGGCATACTCAGTACACTTACACCACAGATGTGAACGGAGAGGTCAAATCCCAGAAGCTTGTGAGCATTGAGACAACGATGACATTCTAATGATGTTCTGGGCTTATCTAATAGGTGCCCTCAAAGTCCTTGCCGGTGCACTTCTGGATTTCATCTATCCGCCCTATTGCTGCCTTTGTCGATCTCGGTTGCAAGAGGGCGAGAAGGTGGTGTGCGAGGATTGCTGGGGAGAAGTGAAGCCTCTTGGGGGTCCTTTTTGCCCTAACTGCGGGTATCCGGTCGAGCCTGACGCTGATGGATGTCCGATGTGCCAGCAGAGAGGCTGGAGCTTCCACCGAGTGAAGATACTGACTGATTTCGAGCCAGCAGTGCAGCAGCTGATTCATCTTCTAAAATACAGAGGGAAAAGAAGCGTAGGGAGAAGACTGGGGGTGATGCTTGCCCAGGCCCTGCTAAGCCACCCCCGGTGGCAAAAGGCCGATCTGATTATTCCGATTCCCCTCCACAAGAGCCGCCTGAGAGAACGAGGATACAACCAGAGTTTTCTGATTGGCAAGGCCCTGGGTGAGAAACTCCAAAAGCCGCTGAGACCAGAATTGCTGGTGCGAAAGCGGAGCACCCGTTCACAGACCAAACTGAATGTGGCCGAAAGGATAGAGAATGTCTCCGGAGCTTTTCGGGTAAATCACCCTGAACAGCTTGATGGTAAGCGGATAATCTTAGTGGACGATATCATCACTACCGGGGCAACAGCAGATGCCTGCAGCCGCAGCCTGCTGAACGCCGGGGCTAAAGAGGTGCTGCTGGCCACTGTAGCCGCTCCAATCTATCCATAGCAGAAAATGATAGTTGTGTTCTCTAAAGGCTGAGTTAATTGTCCCAGATCTCTTGCGCCTTACGTAATTTCCTGATAATGAAGGTCTTCGGAGTTACCCGTTTACGGGTTTATAATAAACCGCTAAAGCGGTAACTCCGCTTTAAATTAATCGCAGAAAAATGTGGTTAAAATTAATGTGAGATCTTGAAGAGCAAGATAAGCGGAGGATGAAAATCAGACAGCTACATCCCTGGCAGGTAACACCCTCTGAGGCTGTGCAAATCCAGCGGCAGTTGCAAGACCAGGTCTCACTTTCCAATAATATCGGGGATGTCCACACGGTGGCGGGAGTGGATATGGGGATAAAGGGCGAGATCGCCCGGGCGGCAGTGATAGTGCTCAGTTACCCAGCTTTAGAGCCAATAGCTCAAAGCCTGGTGGAACGCCCCATCGGGTTCAAATATATCCCGGGACTGCTCTCCTTCCGGGAAGCTCCCCCGGTACTTGCGGCATTGGAGAGACTTTCTGTAGAACCGGAGCTGATTATTGTCGACGGCCAAGGTATTGCCCACCCTCGGCGTATGGGCATCGCCTCTCACTTAGGGCTGTTTTTGGACAAGCCCACTATCGGCTGTGCCAAATCCCGCCTCTGCGGCAGACACGAAGAGCCTGGAGAGAAAAGAGGCTCTTTTTCTTATCTCTATGATCACGGGGAGATTATCGGTGCTGCCCTGCGCACTAAGGATAGAACTAAGACGGTCTATGTATCGCCTGGACACAAGATCAATCTGGAGACAAGCATCCAGTTTGTGCTCAGTTGCTGCCGGGGCTACCGTCTGCCTCAGCCTACTCGTCTCGCCCACCAAGCTGCCAGCGGCACCACCCTGAAAGCGCAATCCTGATACATTCGAGTTCTCGGACAGACACTAATTTAATAGCAGGAATTTCCATTTATTGGACGCAGATAAACGCAGATTGTCAGGATTGTAAATATTATTTTCTGCGGTTATCTGCGAAAATCTGCGTCCTGACTAATTTTAATGAAAGGAACTATGCAGAAGATTAACGGGGCTATCTTCGATCTGGGGGATACCTTAATGTATCTGGACGGCGATCTGGAGGAGATTATCCGCCGAGAGGCAGCGGAGCTGGGGTCATTTTTGAACAAGAGCGGACTTAACATAGACAGGGCGGCCTTCAGCAGGATCTTCCTCCGGCAGCGAACTCTCTTCTCTCAGAAAGCGGAGAAAGAACGGGTAGAATATCCGGCGATTGAGACATTAAAGAAAGCGCTGGCCCAGTTTGGCTATGAAAATGTGGATCAAGAACTTATCACAGAGGCGGTGGCCGTATTCTTCTCCTGTGAGGAGAGACTCTGGCGAGCATATCCAGATGCCTGTGCTACCTTACAGCAGTTGTCCGAAGCGGGCTACCTGTTGGGATTGGTTTCCAACGCCAGCGATGATGGATTAATTCAGCGACTGGTGGAGGGACTGGACTTCCGCCGCTGGCTTCGGCCGGTTCTCTCTTCTGCTGGGGTGGGCATCCGCAAACCTGACCCTAAAATTCTTCAGATGGTGTTGAGCCAATGGGGACTTCCTCCGCAACAGGCGGTTATGGTGGGTGATCGCCTGGAATTCGACATCCTGGGAGCCAGACTGGCCGGGATGCGTAGCGTTCTGGTCAGCAAAGGTGAAGACCCCGACGAGGTAGAGCAAAGGGGCGGGATTGCTCCCGACGCCACAATAGAACAGCTCTCTGAGCTGCCGGAAGTGTTTGCCACTCTCTGAGCTAATTGTGTCCTTATATCCTCACAATACAATTGATTTCTTACATTGCAGAAGCTTGTTGTGAACTCTGTGGTCAATTGCGGATTTCAGAATCTAAAGAAATAACGAGTTGACAAATAGAAGTTAACCTATTACCTAAAAATGGCAATCGCCTTTTTTCGGACAAAAAACTGATGCAGAATGTGCATCAAGGGGGCCGATAAAAACTCTTTTTAAGTGAGTTTCACCTGTATGGAGATTGAAGCCGCCGGGATAAGATGCCGGAAATCTTGGCGGCATTTTATATCCCTGCTGGTTGGGAAATAAGATCGGTTTCTCCAGCGCCCCAGCGGAAACAACAACCAGCAATTTTCTCTTGACAAATAGGGTGGACTGTGGTAAATTTACCGTTGCAGGTTTTTCAAGCAGTAGTCATTGGGCGGTTAGCTCAGTTGGTTAGAGTACTTGCTTGACATGCAAGAGGTCACTGGTTCAAGTCCAGTACCGCCCACCATAGAAGAGATAATGAGGATATACTAAATGTTCACTGTCGCTTTCCCGGACGGGACTCGAAAGCAGTACCCTGCGGGGATTAGTTTATTGGAAATAGCTAAACAGGCTGGCAATCCGGGGTCAACCGAGACAATCCTGGCAGCCAAAGTAGATGGAGGCATCGTGGATCTGTCCGCTCAGGTTGACTCAGATTGTCAGTTAAAGTGGTTCACCTTTGCCGAGCCGGAGGGTAAGACTGTCTACTGGCACAGCACTGCCCACATTATGGCCCAGGCGGTGAAACAACTGTTTCCAGAGGCAAAGCTGGGTATCGGCCCCGCCATTGAAAATGGCTTTTATTACGACTTTGACCTGAGAGGAGGTTTTTCGCCCGAAGATTTAGAGAAAATCGGACAGAAGGTGCACCAGATTATCCAGGAAGACCTGCCTTTCAGCCGACAGGTAGTTTCAAAGGCAAAGGCCCAAGAACTCTTTTCTCAAAGGGATGAGAATTATAAACTTGAGCTTTTGAAGGAGATTGACTCAGACCAGGTGAGTCTCTATCAGCAGGGAGAGTTTATCGACCTTTGTCGTGGCCCTCATCTGCCTTCCACCGGCTATGTCAAAACCTTCAAACTTCTTAGCACCTCAGGTGCCTACTGGCGGGGAAGCGAACGCAATCCTATGCTTCAGCGCATCTACGGTATCTCCTTCCCCCAACAAGATCAGTTAAAGCAGTACCTGCACCGCCTGGAGGAGGCACAGAAGAGAGACCACCGCAGACTGGGACAGCTGCTCGATCTGTTCAGCGTGCATGACCAGATAGGTTCAGGCCTTATCCTCTGGCACCCGAAAGGTGCTGCCATCCGGAACACCGTCGAGACATTCTGGCGAGAGGAACATCAGAAAAGGGGCTACCAGTTAGTCTACACTCCCCACATCGCCAACGAGAAGATATATCAGGTCAGCGGACATCTTGAGAATTATTCTGAACTTATGTACTCACCGATGGAGATCGACGGGGTGCCTTATCGGGTGAAGCCGATGAACTGTCCCGGCCATATCTTGATCTACAAAAGCAGACAGCGAAGTTACCGCGATCTTCCCATCAGGTACGCCGAGCTGGGTACTGTCTACCGCTACGAAAAATCAGGAGTGCTACATGGAATGCTGCGTGTGCGCGGATTTACCCAGGATGACTCTCACATATTCTGCACTGAGGAGCAGTTGTCCGGGGAAGTTGTGGGGGTGCTTGAGCTGGTGGAGTTTATGATGAAGGCCTTCGGCTACAGCTACCGGGCATACCTAAGCACCCGACCAGAGAAGTCCATAGGTTCTGCTCAGGCCTGGGAGAAGTCAACCTCCGCCCTGCAAGGGGTGCTTGAGCAACGGGGGATAGAGTATGAGATAGATCCAGGCGAAGGAGTATTCTATGGCCCGAAAATCGACATCCAGCTTGAAGACGCCCTGGGCAGAGGATGGCAAGGGCCTACCGTCCAAGTGGATTTCAATCTGCCCGAACGTTTTGAGGTAACTTATATTGGGGAAGACGGCAAAGAACATCCAGTAGTGATGATTCACCGCACAGTCTTAGGGGCGATGGAACGATTCATCGGAGGATTGATAGAACACTACGCGGGCGCCTTTCCGGTATGGCTGGCGCCGGTCCAGGTTGTGGTCATTCCTGTGTCTGACAGACAGATGGAATATGCCCAGAAGATCGCCGGTTCCCTCAGTGCCGATTTAATCAAAGTTGAGGTGGAACAGAGAAATGAGAAAATCGGCCGCAAGATCCGAGACGCAGAGATACAGAAGATTCCCTATATGCTAATTGTAGGGGAAAAGGAGGTGGAAAATCAGACGGTTGCGGTGAGAAAACGAAGCAAGGGTCATCTGGAAAACCCGAAGTTAGAGCAATTCCGCAGCACCATCCTGGAGGAGATCCGGACGAGAACGATCGAGTAGTGTCTAAATTTCAAAAATTTGGCAAGCTTGACGGTCTTTGAAGGTTTTGAACTTCGACATTTTTTTAACTTAAGGCAATTTAGGCAATCTACCAGATCTGGCAACTTAGTAGCACAATTTGGGTAGTACAGATTCAGAAGTAGCCAAAGAGAAAAACTAAAAAATGGAGGTGACCGATTATTAAAAAAAGAATACGGATTAACAAACAGATTTCCGCCCCACAGGTAAGGGTAATTGACCAGGAAGGAACACAGATTGGGGTGATAAAGACCCAGGATGCTTTGAAGTTAGCTTCAGAACAAGATCTTGACTTAGTTGAGGTTGCGCCGAATGTTACTCCTCCCGTTTGCCGGATAATAGATTACGGCAAGTTCAAGTATGAAAAGGAGAAGAAGGAGAGGGAAGCGAAAAAGAAACAACATGGATTGCACTTGAAAGAGATAAGAATGCGTCCCAAGATCGATGAGCACGATTATCAATTTAAGCTTCGTCATCTAAAGGAATTTATCTCCAAACGCGACCGGGTGAAGGTGAGCATTATCTTTCGAGGGCGAGAGAATGCCCACAAGGAAGTGGGAGAAAGGCTTATGCAACAGATACTGGCGGATGTAGCCGAATTAGCTTCCATAGATGGATCGGTACGATCGGAGAGAAATACCTTAATGGTGATTTTGGTGCCCAAATAGACAGAGAGGATAAGAATCTATGCCGAAGATGAAAACCAATCGAGCAGCAGTCAAAAGATTTAAGACAACGGGAACAGGCAAGATAAGACGGAGTCGAGCCTTCGGCAGCCACCTGCTGAGCAAGAAGACCTCCCGGCGAAAAAGAGAACTACGGAAGTCCGATTTCGTCAGCTCCTCCGATATGCAAAAGATAAAAAGACTGGTGAATATTTAGCCATTGAGGCCCGCACCCAATGTCTCAAAACCTGTTTAGTATCTGTCCAGAAATACCCATATTTCTTGTCATTCCGGCAATTTTTAAGCCGGAATCTACTTGAGGCCAGCAATGGATTCCCGCTAACGACGTGCGGGAATGACAAACTCGGAAAGATACTATCTAAGTGCCGGCTGAACTGGTCACAAGCCAGAAAAAGGAGAATAAACTATGCCAAGAACAACTAACAGTGTAGCCTCCAGAAGGAGGCGAAGGTTGGTATTAAAAGCGGCCCGGGGCTATTGGGGAGGCAGAAGCAGACTTTATCGGACTGCTCAAGAGGCTGTTAACCGAGCGTTGGCTTATGCCTATAGGGATCGGAAGCGACGCAAGGGTGATTTCCGTCGTCTCTGGATACTCCGGATCAATGCCGCCGCCAGACTGAATGGAATCTCTTATAGCAAATTGATTTATGGACTAAAAAAAGCTGGAGTATCTGCCGACCGAAAGATTATGGCTGATCTGGCAATTTCTGACCCTGCCGCCTTCTCGGCCTTGGCGGAAAAGGCGAAGATGCACCTGTAACTTTGGTAAACTTGGCAATCTTTGAGAGTTTTGAACTTCAATTTTAGTAATTTTTGAAATTAAGGCAATTTTGGCAATTTAGAGGAGATATGCTCGACAAGATCGCTCAAATCAAAGACTCAGCAATAAGACAGATCGAAAGCTGTTCTGACATCGATCAGTTGAACCAACTCAAGGTGAAATACCTGGGAAGGAAGGGAGAGCTGACCGACATATTGCGTTCCATAGGGAAGCTTTCCGCCCAGGAGCGGCCAGCAGTAGGTAAGCTGGCCGGAGAAGTTAAGGCATTGATCTCTCAAAGGTTGCAGGAGATCTTCTCTTCCCTGGAGGCAAAACAACAGAGTCCTCAGGAGTTTTTTGACATCACTATGCCTGGTCGGAGACCTTCGGTAGGCAAGAAACACCCTCTGACTCAACTGATAGATGAGATCGTGAAGATCTTTCACGGAATGGGTTTCTCGGTTGCCGAAGGCCCTGATGTGGAGACTGAATACTACAACTTCGACGCCTTGAACACCCCTGCTGACCACCCTTCCCGGGATATCCAGGATACCTTTTACTTGGAGAACGGAGAACTGTTGCGAACGCATACCTCTCCGGTACAAATCAGGGTGATGGAGAAACAGCGTCCTCCAGTTCGCATTATCGCCCCAGGAAAGTGTTACCGCAGAGATACCCCCGATGCTACCCATTCTCCCAATTTCCACCATGTGGAGGGACTCTATGTGGATACAGATGTAACTATGGCCGACCTTAAAGGGACCCTCGTTGTCTTTGCCCAGCAACTGCTCGGCAAAGAGGTGAGAGTCCGTTTTCGTCCCCATTTTTTCCCTTTCACTGAGCCCAGTGTGGAGTGGGATTTCTCCTGTACTGCCTGTGGAGGAAAGGGGTGCAACCTCTGCAAGGGCACTGGGTGGATAGAGATATCCGGTGCCGGGATGGTTGACCCAGCAGTCTTCGAGGCCGTCGGTTATGACTCTGAAAAATACTCCGGTTATGCCTTTGGCATGGGGGTGGAACGCATAGCCATGGTAAAATACGGTATTAACGATATCCGGCTCTTCTACGAGAACGATCTGCGGTTTATTCAACAATTTTAAGTGCAAAGGATGTGTTCTTTGCGGTGTGTGATTAACCCAGATTGTAAAACGCCGAATGAACACCGAACCAACCGAAAGAAGATTGCCTCGTAAAAAGTAGTAAAATCGTCATTCCGAACCCTTCGCCGCTTGTCATTCTGAGCACTTCACTATCGTTCAGCACAGGCTCCGCGAAGAATCTCATCCTGCTCAGGGCAAGCTCCGTGAGGAATCTGATGTGTTGATGAATTACAGTAGTTTATCAGATGCTTCGACAAGTTCAGCATGACAAAAAAGAGACTTTTTACGAGTCAATCAAAGAACAATTCAGTATAATATTCAGTGTCTTTCAGTGTTTAATTTTCCGGCTATAGAAGTAACTGAGGAGAAAGAATTCCCTAGATGAAAGTCTCTTACAACTGGCTAAAAGAATATGTTTTTTTTGATCTAACACCTTTTCAATTAGCCGAACGGTTGACAATGGCTGGGTTGGAGGTAGAGAGCGTCGAAGAGATCGGCAAACAGTGGGAGAATGTCAAGGTCGCCAAGGTGCTCTCTAAGCAGAGACATCCTGAATTCGACCACCTTTCCATCTGTCAGGTAGAGTTAGAAGGAGAACGACTCTCTGTGGTCTGTGGTGCTCCTAATGTGGAACAGGGACAAAAGGTAGCTGTTGTTCCTGTTGGCGCTCGATTACCAGATGGCACTGTCATTAAGAGAAGGAAATTCAGGGGGATAGAATCACAGGGCATGATCTGCTCTGAAGCAGAATTGGGATTGGGGGAAGATGAAGCCGGGATAATGGTGCTTCCTTCCGATACCCCGGTGGGGAAACCACTGGCCGAGGTGCTGGGACTGGCCGACTTCCTCCTCGATCTGGAGATCACCCCTAATCGCCCTGACTGGATGAGTGTGATCGGGGTAGCCCGGGAGATCGGTGCCATAACTGGGAGTAGTCTCAACCGGGTTGACTACAGCCTTAAAGAAGATTCATCCAGAGTAGAAGAATTTGCCTCAGTAGAGATAAAGGACACCCAGGCCTGTCCCCGATACTCAGCCCGGGTGGTAGCCGACGTTAAGGTCGCTCCCTCACCTCTCTGGCTCAGGAGGAGGTTGGAAAACATAGGTCTCAGGCCGATTAACAATATTGTTGATGTGACCAACTATGTGTTGTTAGAGTTAGGACACCCACTCCACGCCTTTGACTTAGACAGGGTAAAGGGCCACCAAATTATAGTCCGGCGGGCCGGGAAGGACGAATCGCTTATCACCCTCGATTCGATCTCCCGCCAGTTGGGAGCGGAGATTTTGGTGATCGCTGATAAAGAACGGCCTATTGCCCTGGCAGGAATAATGGGAGGAAGCAACACAGAGGTGTCTGAGA
>DAOWIT010000083.1 GCA_030640765.1 Candidatus Latescibacterota bacterium
AATGATACTGAAAAAACCGAAAAAATCACAAAATGGTACTGCTAAGTAATTCTGATAAGGCTTTTGTTAATATCCTCTCTGGTTTGTATCTCTTGAATCAGGGTTCGTTCAATCAGTATTTCTTTGGTGGTTTTCAGTGTTCAATTTTCTGGAGATAGGATTGATTGACGCCTAAAAAGTCCGGACTCCCCCCTCTCCCTTGGAGGGAGAGGGTCGGGGTGAGGGTGAAAGTCTTGATATTTCAGATACTTTTTCTCCCCCTCCCCTTTATCCCCTCCCCACAGGGGAGGGGGAATGCGACTTCTTACGGACGGATCAGGATTGACTTTCTAAAGATACAACAGTCTCGATCATATTTCAACAGAAATTCCTTTGCAGGAGGTGATGATCGATGGACAATGCCGTGATCTTCACTGTTGGGTTAGCGCTTTTGCTGGTTGCTGGTGCTTGCCGCCAGGAAGCTTCTCAGGGCAGTTCGGGGGGAGAGATAAAATTACCCAAGCCCAAGGACAAAGGGTCTATGTCGGTTGAGGAGGTGCTTTCCCGCCGCAGGTCGGTGCGCGAATATTCTGATCACCCTCTATCTCTCCAGGAGGTATCGCAGATCTTGTGGGCGGCCCAGGGGATCACTTCCCCCCGGGGGTTTAGAACCGCCCCTTCCGCCGGAGCCACTTACCCGATGGAGCTTTATCTGACAGCATCACGGGTTACCGGTTTATCCGCCGGACTTTATCACTACCAACCGGACAGACACAGCCTGAGGCTGGTAGCAAAAAGAGAACTAAGACGGGAGTTAGCTGAGGCGTCGTTAAGTCAGTCCTGGATTGCTGCGGCCCCGGCTAATCTGATCATAGCAGCCGTCTACGAACGCACCACCAGAAGATATGGCCAGCGGGGTATCAGATATGTCTACATGGAGGCAGGTCACATCGCCGAAAATGTCTGCCTGCAGGCTGAAGCACTGGGGTTGGGAACCGTGGTTGTCGGTGCCTTCGAGGACGAGGCTGTCCAAAAGGTATTACAAATTAAAGAAGAGCCGCTGTATATTATGCCGCTGGGTAAAAAACGATAACCTGGTGAGTAGTGGACTGGTGAGCGGTGAGATTCTGTCGAAAGATTGCCCGAATTCAGTCTTCAGACTGCTTTCCTGCTGAAAACTCTGCAGGGTGAATTCTGCAAGAGGGTAAATTTGTTTAACTCGTAAACTCTCATGCCGGCAAGCCGACACCACGATGAAAATGCCGTTCCGAACCTGCGGGAGGTTGCCCGGAGATCGCGGTTATTTTCGGAGCAAAATGCTCCCTCTCCCTTAAAGGAAAAGCTGAGGTGAGGGCGAAAGAGTTCTATCTCTCTTCAAGGGGCAGTAGCGCCGGGGTTTATCCCCGGCCGGTAGCGGGGGACAAGCCCCCGCGCTACATTGTCAGGAATAAAAAATGGCATTTGATTACATTACTATCAAAAATCTAGTTGAAGAGTTCCGTTCCGAGATACTTGGGACCCAGGTGAAAGAGTCCTTACAGACTGAGGAACACTCTCTTCTGTTAAGGTTTGATGAGGGGCACCATCTCACCATCTGTTGCTCTCCTCACCTGCCGGCTATCTTCCTCTCTCCTCCTCCAGTTTCTTCCCCCAACCACAGACTCTGGCAGTCCAACTATCTGACTGGTTCAGTAGTGCAAAACATCGAACAGATGGGAACAGACAGAATCATCCACTTCCAATTGGAGAAACAAAGCCGCGTTGGCACCGCCAAACGAGCCCTTCTAATCGTGGAATTGATAGGAAGAAACAGTAATATTATCCTGGTTGACAAAGATAACGGTCTGATAATTGATACCCTGCGGCGGGTTACCCATCAAATGAACAGGTTCCGTCAGATTCTGCCCAAGGTGGCCTACCTTCCTCCTCCCCCTCAGACTCGCTTGAACCCGCAGACGGGTTCCCTCACCGAGTTCAAAGAGATGATCTGCTCACATCCTGACCACACTGTAGTTCATGCCTTGGTTGGGACTATCGTCGGGATGAGTATGTTGACTGCCCGTGAGGTCGCCTTTCGCTCCGGCGTAGACTGGGAGGAAAAGTCTATCTCTCTGAACAGGGAGAAGCTCCTTGAACTGTGGGAGAATATTCGCTCTCTCTACAGGCAATCCTCGGGCGAAAAAGCTTTTATCCTCTTTGACGAAAAGAAGAGTCCCGTGGATTTCTGCATCTTCAATCCCAGCTGGGTTCTAGCCGAGCAAAAGCTTCAGGTTAGCTCCCTGAACAAGGCTGTAGAATACTTCTGGTCCCAAAGGTCACAAGCCCAGAGAAGAAACCAGCTCCGGCTATCCATCTCTACCCGCCTCAGTAAGACCCTGGTTTCTTGCCGAAACAAATTGGAGCAATTGAAAAGGGAACTTGCTGAGGCTGAAAATGCAGAGAGCCTCAGAACAAAAGGTGAGCTTTTGATGGCTAGTATCGGCCAAATTGAGAAAGGGCAAACGGAGGTTAAACTAAGCGACTTCTATGATCCCCAGGGCCAGGAAGTTTCCATCGTTCTTGACCCGAAGCTTTCCCCCATCGAAAATGCCCGCCAATATTTCCGGAGATACAGAAAATTACGCAAGGGAAAAACTATCACCGCGGAGCGACTCGCTCAGGAGCGGAAAAGAGCAGAGGAACTTGAGGATTACTGTAAACAGGCAGAGACCCTAACCGACTATGCGGATCTGCTAGGCCTAAAGGATGAACTGGCTCAAAAAGGCTATTTGAAAATCGAAATACCGAGTAAAAAAAGAGATAAAGAAAGGAAAAAGGAGAATATTACTCCCCGGCG
>DAOWIT010000043.1 GCA_030640765.1 Candidatus Latescibacterota bacterium
ATCCCCATCCGGTTTCCGTAGTCCCTGACTCCGGCTACCACTCCTTTCATAATCCGCTTTGGATGGAGCACCCCTTTGGGCAATTTTTCGTGGGGATAATCCGGAGGGCCGAAGCAGAAGATATCGGTATTCAGAATGGGTTTGGCCCCCAGGCCCGTGCCCAGAGGATCTCTGATTACCCCACCGATGCCTGTGCCTGCGCCTCCGTAGGGCTCTAAGGCCGAAGGGTGATTGTGAGTCTCTACCTTGAAGCAGATGCTGTAGTCCTGGTCAAAAGAGATGATGCCAGCATTGTCTTTGAATACAGAGATACACCAGGGCTTGTTCAGCTCTTCAGTTGCCCTGAAGATGGTGGACTTCATAAGATTGTCAATCACTTCGCCCTGGAATTCAATCAATCCCCTAAAGGTTTTGTGTACGCAGTGTTCAGACCAGGTCTGGGCCAGGGTTTCTAATTCAACATCGGTGGGATTTCTCCCCAGCCGGGAGAATTTGTCCTTGATGGCCAACATCTCTGTAATGTTCAAGAAAAGCTGCCTTTGTCTGCTTATTCTCTCTAAGCCTGGCTGGTCAGCGCTTAAGAGATCTACATAGAGCAGCTTGAAATCGTATGCTGCAGATGGCAGGGAGATCTTCTCCTCCCCCTTCACCCTATGTTGGATTAACTTGTTGAGCAGGAGTTTTTCGCAGATGGTGTCGATCTGCTGTGGGGAAAGTTCTCCCCCGATGAGGTATTTGCGGGCAGTTTTGATCGACTCGGCTCCCCCAATCCCCATATCCCTTATTCCTTTTTTGGTGCTCTCCTCCACAGGATCCATAACACCAGGATTATAGGCCACTTCTATTGTATGCAGATCTGCTCCCCAGTCGGACTCTCGAGTCTCGACTCTTGACTTTCCTCTTTCCTCTCTCGTCTCTCTTCTATAGGCATATTCCTGGGTTATGCTGTCGCACAGCAGTTTCTCGCATATCCGGACTATCTGAGGTTCGGAGAGGGAACCCGCAATAAAATAGACCTCGGTTAGTCTGAGTTCTTTCACTCCTCTTATGCCGAGGTCTTCTATATCTCTCTTAATGCCGCCTGCTAAGGCATTGGATATCTCCGGTCTTGTGCTTATCTCGACTCTCCAGAGCATAGGGCTCTCCTTTCTACGGTTGAAATATAACGCTGAGAACCTCAGCTGTCAATGGAATTTTAAAAAATCCTCAATTGGAGACATTAAACAGATTCAAAGGCACCGGCAAGCCACAGTGTAGAAGGCTTGTCCCCGTAAACGGCAGATTCTGCGTCCCATCAAGGTGGGTCTCTACAGATTGTGAACCGCAGCCCGTAGCGCCGGGATTTATCCCCGGCAGGGGCGGGGGACTTGGTGCCCAAAATTGAACAGTGACCATAGTCGAAATAGCCTCACCAAAATCAGACCACTAAGATAATATGAATAGTTGCCAAAGAAAATCACTGTCAGATATTGAACAGTTCCGGCAGTAAGATAACTATCTTTAATTCAAATAAATAGGAAAACTAGGTGAAAAATAGGTGTCAGATATTGAACATAACTGTCCTGTTTCCATTGTAAGGCAGATTTCAAACACAAATCGGAACATCTTTACAACTGATTATTACCAGCAGCTTAGGAAATCTCTAAGAGGCCTTTTATTGTCCGGCACGAAAGTTGCTAAATTGTCACCGTATGCAACGGATAGCGGGGAATCTTCGCCCAATCACGGTTCAGTTCTGATCAAATTTATCGGATAACTATAAACGGAAAAACAGAATAGAAAGGAGATAACTATGAAGGGATAAACGCTGTGGTGGAACTGGGAAAGTCATAACTGCCCCTTGTAGTGTGGGGCTTTATGTCCCCAGACCCTTTTAGTTCGTTGTCAATCCTGTTAGATGAAATTTATCTGACAGAGTTAACCCTTGCTTAAATTACGAGGAGGTTCTGATGAAAAAGTTATCTATCCTTTTGCTAACTGTGGTGGTAGCAGCCACTGGGATAGTCTGGGCAGAGATCACCCCAACTATCGAGGTAATGCCGCTTTATGCCAGTGCTGCCCACTCGCAGCAGACACCCTTTGCTGTCTTTCTTAGAGCAACCGGACTGACCGAGGGAACAGCCTACGAATTTACCGCCAAACTCCGCCAGAACGACAGTGACTATGGGTCTTTCACTACGGCAGAAGTAGGTGATTTTAACACCAGCTATAAATCTCTGGGCACCTCTGGAGCCGAGGGGATTTTGGCCAAATGGATTTTCTTAAGGCCAAGTAAATCGAGTCCGGCCCCTGGTCCTTGCCAGATCCGAATAAGGATCAGAGAGGTGGGCAAAACTACATCAACCCCGGTGGATTTCGCTGGCCCAACGCTGTTGGATATGTCTGACGCTGGCGACGGCGCTTGGGTGACAGGTGGTGAAGGAACCAATCCACCCGATGGCTATCTAATCTTGGCTTACGACGGCGAAGGAGGACTTCTGGGGGCCTACGCCGTCGAGGACAACGGCCTAAACGAGGGTGACGACCCTGATTCTGGCCACTGGCAGATAGCCCTGCCCGCTAATACAAATATTGCCCGCTTCGAGACAAGAGACGCCAACAACTCGGTCTATGCCACAGACAGCGATCCAGGCTGGGAATCCGGAGCTCCCGGAACCACAACAGTACTGTCCGATATATCTCTCTACCTTACTGCCTGTCCTCTGACCCGGTGGGGAGAGATCAAAGCGCTCTTCAAGTGAGACCAGTTCAGTAGTAAGTATGTCAGATTGGTGGTGCTTTGTTGGCCCGGGGGTTAAGGCCCCTGGGCCAACATAAAAGCAGAGTTTATTGGTACTAACGAAGCCCCAGAAGATTTGAATGTTATCTGTTATGACCTGCCTGAAGATACTGAAGCTTACCTTGTCAGATAGGCCATCTAATAGGGTTGACGGATTGGGTGTAATGAACTTTCTGAGGAATTTTGATCAGGCGGTGAGATTTTCCGAGGGATTATCGAATTGAAGAGAGGTATTTTTTCTTGAAACCGCTGTATCTCAAATACGTTTAACTCATTGGAAATCTTCAATGCAGAAAGGAAATGGCGGTGAAAAAGCTAGCCGCTGTGATGGGGGTTGGGGTGATAATGCTGGAACTGGCAGGGATAGCTCAAGCTGCAGTTGTTATTAACGAAGTATTTTACGACGCTGTTGGTATTGATACTGGCAAAGAATGGATTGAGCTCAAAAATACCGGCGTCAGTTCAGAGACAATTACTGGCTATGATCTCAATGTTGTTAGTGGCGACTATTACACTTTTCCAGCATTGACAGTACCTGCCGGTTGTTTTGTTATAGTATATTGGAGAAAAGATGGAACCAATGACACAGATTTTTCGGATAATGTGGCACATCTTTATACAGGCACCTCAGGGTTCGATGCCAATATGGGCGATACTAAAGGTTGGGTGGCCCTTTTTAATTCAACTACACATAGTTCTTCCACCATTATCGACTATATGGAGTACGGAGCAGGGGGTCAGACTTGGGAGAGTGCAGCCGTTAGTGCCGGCATTTGGACTGCCGGTGACTATGCTACAGATGTTAATCCAGGTAACTCACTTGAATATGACGGTTCTGGAAATACAGGGGCTGATTGGTTTGATCAGTCCGTTCCTACCCCAGGCGTAGATAACTCCCTCCCTGTCACCCTCACCTCCTTCACCGCCTTGGCTGGAGATGGGCAGGTCACCCTCCACTGGGTCACCGAATCTGAGGTGAATAACCTGGGGTTCAACATCTACCGGACCGAGAAAGGAGAGAAGAAAGAGGAGAGGGGAGAGCCGAAAGATGATGAGTATGTGAAGATCAACTCCGAGCTGATCCCTGGCGCTGGGACCTCAACGGTCAGACATTCTTACTGCTTCACCGATAAGAATGTGGATAACGGAACTACCTACTTCTATCGGCTAGAAGATGTGAGCCTTGACGGTGAAAGCACCTTCCACGGGCCAGTTGAGGTAGTCCCCAGAGCAGAACAGGAGG
>DAOWIT010000106.1 GCA_030640765.1 Candidatus Latescibacterota bacterium
ATCGTTAGGCAACCAACGCCAAAGACTGGCTTGTCACACGCAATCAGGAGATGTAACTTCATCTCATGCAAAAGTACACTTTCACAGATTACTTTGAACAAGTTGTGCTTGTGAAGCGTCCCTATCTCAAAAAGGAGTGGTGCATACGAGTCATTGAGAATGCCATCCAGAGTGAACCCCAGGAGAAGAATCGCTATCGCTTCTGGGCCAGAATTCCTGAACTGGAGAACAGAGTTCTCCGAGTGGTGACATTAGAAGATAAAACGACTATACATAACGCATTTCCCGATCGGAGGTTTAGAGAATGAAACTACAATATTTCCTGGAAACGGATTCTCTTTATATCCATCTTTCTTCGAAACCGAGCGTGGAGAGTGACGAAGTTGCGGAAGGTATCGTTCTTGATTATGATGCGGACGGCAATTTAGTGGGCATTGATATCGATAATGCGAGCGCAAAGCTTGAATTGAATGAACTGACGCTGGACCACCTTCCCGTTCACCTTGAGAGACTTACCGCCTGAGAAAAAAGGCATAACGAAAGTTTGCACCTGACTGCAAGGGCTATGTTTCAGTCCACACGTTAGGATACCCGCATCAAATTGTTATAAAGTCTTAAAGTACTGTGCTCCGCAACCTTACAGCAGGTGAAGCTCAACGTTAAGCCGCCTGCGGCTGAACTTGTTCACACGGACGGAATTGGATATAATTAGGAATAGAAGGTATGACCAGTGAATATCGAAATTGAACGCGAAGAAGATGGTCGGTGGATAGCCGAAGTACCCGATTTACCTGGCGTCATGGCATACGGACAGAGTCAAGAGGAAGCGATTTCCAAGGTCAAGGCTCTGGGCTTGCGCGTGCTGGCTGATCACCTCGAACACGGGGAGAAAATCCCGGAACTCCGTGACGTCTTCGCGGTGCCAGCATGAGTCAATGGCCGTCAACCAAAGCACGACTGGTGCTAGCCGCTTTGTTGCGAATCGGCTGGACGATCAAGCATCAATCTGGCACATCACACCGCGTTCTCCGTGGTAGATTTTAAACTTTTTACGAGTGAATCAATCTTGGAGATTTCTTACGAATCAATCTTAAATTCTATAGACACTTAGGAGGTGGTGATGCAAGGTATTGCGAATCTGGCACCGATTTTTGGACTTATTGGGTTAATAATTGTCAGCATAATCTACTTTTATGTTAAAAGACAGCCGGCAGGTTCCGAGAAGATGCAGGAGCTGGCCAGTTCAATTCACCAGGGGGCAATGGTATTCCTGAAGAGGGAATACTTCACCATCCTGATTTTTGTGGCCGTGGTATTTCTCCTCTTGCTTTTCTTTGTCGAACCGCACCTTTCGGCGGTTGCGTTTCTGATCGGGGCCGCCTGCTCAATGCTGGCAGGCTTGGTCGGTATGAGCTCTGCCACTATGGCCAATGTTAGAACCGCTCAGGCGGCAGATAAACAGGGTGTAGACAGGGCATTAACCGTAGCCTTCTTCGGTGGGTCAGTGATGGGCCTCTCGGTGGCCAGCCTGGGACTCTTAGGTCTGGGGATTGTTTATCTACTCTTTATTCATAAAGACCCGGCCATAATCAACGGATTCGCAATGGGGGCTTCTTCTGTGGCACTGTTTGCCCGTGTCGGCGGCGGCATCTACACTAAATCTGCCGACATAGGGGCTGACTTAGTGGGAAAGGTGGAGGCGGGTATTCCCGAGGATGACCCCCGAAATCCCGGTGTGATCGCCGACAATGTGGGCGATAATGTGGGTGACATCGCCGGTATGGGTGCCGACCTGTTCGAGTCCTACGTCGGTTCCGTAGTGGCCACTGTTGCCATTGGACTCACTATGGGCCAATTTAAGATGCAGTGGATGACCCTGCCTTTGCTAATAGTCTCCGGAGGACTGCTGGCCTCGGTCCTTAGTGTCCTTACCATAAAGCTGTTCAAAAGATTGAGTCCTCAGAGTGCCCTACGCTACGGCACCTATGTGGCGGTCTTGGTTTTCCTGCTCATCTCTTATTTCGTGGTGAAGGCCCAGACTGCTCAGATGGGAACTGACTATTTGAAGGGCCTTCATATGTCAGGCAGGATGGGTGCTTTCTGGGCCCTTTTGGCTGGCATCATAGACGGTATCCTGATAGGTATCTTTGCCGAGTACTACACCTCGGGAAAACCTATCAGGCGGATTGCTGAAGCCTCTCAGACAGGGGCAGCTACCAATATAATCACCGGATTATCCGTAGGGATGCAAAGCACCGCGTTGCCAATGATAGCCATTGCTGCGGGCGTCCTTGTCGCCTACGCTGTGGCTGGGTTGTATGGGATTGGTATCGCGGCAGTTGGTATGCTGGGTACAGTGGGTATGACTATGTCAGTGGACGCCTACGGTCCTATTGCTGATAATGCCGGCGGTATCACAGAAATGTCTGAGCTGGGAGCTGCCACCAGAAAGATCACCGACCAACTGGACGCTCTCGGTAATACCACGGCCGCTATGGGAAAAGGATTTGCTATCGGTTCGGCGGCCCTGACCGCCCTAGCTCTGTTTTCAGCCTACGGTAAAACCGTTGCCCATCTCCAGGGAGTCGAAAGCTTCAACATCACCCTCACTGACCCGGTGGTAGTGGCTGGGGTCTTCATCGGAGGAGTTCTGCCTTTCTTTATGGCCTCGCAGACAATGGATGCTGTGGGCAGAACTGCCTTCAAGATGGTGAACGAAATCCGCCGCCAGTTCCGGGAAATCCCGGGACTAATGGAAGGCACGGGCAAACCTGATCCGGCTCGCTGTGTGGACATCTCTTCCACCGCTGCCTTAAAGGAGATGATCTTGCCTGGACTGACTGCGGTGATCGCTCCGGTGGTGGTGGGCATATTTCTGGGTCCGAAAGCCCTGGGTGGCCTGCTGGTCGGAGCTACTGTTACCGGGGTGCTGCTGGGACTGATGATGGCCAACGGAGGAGGCGCCTGGGATAATGCCAAGAAGTACATAGAAGAAGGAAACCTCGGGGGGAAAGGCTCCGAATCTCATAAGGCAGCCGTAGCAGGTGATACCGTAGGCGACCCGTTCAAAGACACCTCAGGCCCTTCGATGAACATTCTGATTAAACTTATGTCAGTGGTCTCACTCGTGACAGCCCCATTGATAGTGAAATTGTCCAGTATGATTCATCCTTAGATCCTCTCGTAAAAAGTCACATATCCCCTCCCCTGGGGGAGGGGACAAAGGGGAGGGGGAAGAGAAATCACTTGAAATATCAAGACTTCCACCCTCACCCCGACCCTCTCCCTTCAAGGGAGAGGGAGTATTTTGGACTTCTTACGGACGGATCATCCTTAACAATTAAACTATGAAGAAAGGTGCGGAAAGAATGAAATTATATGAAGCCACTTTTATTGTGGACGATCAGATTGGGGAGGAGTCGATCGAAGCAGAGGTAAAAAAGATCGAGGACTTCATTGCCAAAAACGGCGGAAAAAAGGAGAAGACAGGTACCCTTGGCACCAGGAGGTTCACATATCCGATTAAAAAGAGAGAGCACGGCTACTACGGCTTTATCCAATTCTTGGCCGATCCCCCCCTGTTGCCGAATTTGGAGAGTTCCCTGCGGTCGAATGAGTCAATCCTTCGTTACCTGATAGTTGTTGCCCCCAAGGAACATGTTGGAGAACAGAACAACGAAGAAAAAGATGTAAAGATTAGTGAGGAGGAATAATGGAGAGGATAAAATTTTGTTGGTTTTGCAGACATAACGATGAGGATTTTGATTACAAGAACGACAAGAAACTGAGACGGTTTGTCACCGAAAGGGGAAAGATTGTTCCCCGCAGGGTCTCGGGTGTCTGCGCCCGGCATCAGCGGAAACTGAAACATGCGATCAAAAGGGCCCGTTTCTTGGCTCTGCTTCCCTACACAGCCGAAGTATTTAGATAGGTATCTTCCCAAAACAGACAGTGTCTTAAGACCTAATGGAGTTGTGGAACCCTTTGCAGTACCAATCACACCTCTCAATAAGAAGCTAATCATAAGGAGAAACAGAGATAATGGAGGTAATATTAAAAGAGGATTTTGAGAAGCTGGGAAAGGCGGGGGAGACTATTCGAGTGGCGGATGGATATGCTCGTAATTATCTTATACCCAGAGGAGTGGCCTTAGAAGCCACTAAATCGAATTGGTCCATCTACCAGGAACAAAATAAACAGAACGTTATGCAAGAAACTCGACTCAAAAGGACGGCGCAAAATCTGGCCAGAGAACTGGGGAAGATATCCTTAACTGCCGCTGTCTCCGTAGGTGAAGAGGACAAGGTATTTGGTGCAGTGACCGCCCAGACCATCACTGAATTGCTCAAGGCAAAGGATTATGATATCGACCGGCGAAAGATAGTTTTAGATGAGCCTATAAAAGCCTTAGGGGTTTATTCAATAGAGATCAGACTACACCCCGAGGTGGAAACAAAGGTTAAACTCTGGGTGGTCAAAGAACATTAGTCTAAGCTAATATTGGCTTTAGGTCCTCCCCTGGAGGCAGAGATTATGGTAAGAGTAGATGTGTCAGGGTTAGCAATAGATAATCGGAGCAACTCACCAGTGGTGTTACTGAAGGAGGTGGGTGGAGACCGTGTTCTCCCTATCTGGATAGGCCAAGCCGAGGCCAGTGCTATTGCCTTTGAATTGAGTGGGCTGAACTTCAGGAGGCCGCTGACCCATGACCTGTTCAGAAGCGTTCTGGATGCCCTGGAGGTGAAACTGACCAGGATGGTCATCTCAGAGCTTGTCGATCAGACCTTTTATGCTCAGTTTTTCTTACAGATGGGCAAGAAGGTGTTCAAAATAGACGCCCGCCCCTCCGATTCCATCATTATGGCACTGAAACTGAAGGCCCCCATATTCGTTGCCGAAAAGATTTTGGAAACGGAAAACCCATCGGAAGAGGACGACCCAGAGAAAAAGGCTCAGAGACTGCGAGATAGACTTAACCACATTAATCCCGAGGATTTCGGGAAGTTTAACATTTGATTACTTTCCCCCGTTGTAATTCCCTGCTGTTATCTCTGTTAAAATCGTAAGTTGCCCTCTAATCCTGTTCTATACAGTTTTCCCTATTTTCCTTAAACTTGATTCATTCGTAAGAAGTCGAAAAGGAGGTCATTCTGAACCCTTCGCCGCTTGTCATTCTGAGCGCAGCGAAGAATCTCATCCTGCTCAGGGCAAGCTCCGTGAAGAATCTCGTAGGTCTGTTCATACCAGGTAACTAGAGATTTTTCGACTTCGCTTCGCTCCGCTCAAAATGACAAGAAAAAGACTTTTTACGAAAGGATCTTCTCTGAAGCATTTTGCAGTTTATTTCCACCCCAATTCAGCCTCGAATTCAACGATCGGTCGAATGGAAATATCTGCCTTACGGCAGTTCTCAAATTCAATACTCAGAAGCCCGCCTTCGCCGATCCAATCGCGAAGCCCTATTTCCCAGAAGAGGTATCGGCCAAAGGCATGATCACTGATGAGCCGGCCATCGAGCATAGCCTTCGCAGAGGTCCCTTCATACTCGATACAGAGAACCAGATCAGCCAATCCGGTTAAACATTCGGGTTTTATTTCAGCCTCCCATATGTAAGAAGTATCCTTTTTTCTCTTCGAAAAGGCGATCTTCGGTTCGGGCAAGGGAATAGTTCCCCAAGCCCGGTAAAGACCGAACTGGGGGTCATATACTTCATTCACCTCGGTAAAGGGTCCACTCAGAGAAAGAGAAAATGGCGTAAGCAGGAAAAGGTCGAAGTCCCTTTCATTAGCTTGTATCCGGACCTTTGTCTTTTTATCCTCCAGGCGACTTTCGAGAAGGCACGTATTCGAAGCGGCAACAAGCATTCCCTGAGGTGAAGCCACATCCCAGACCTCACCGGCCAGCTTCCTTTCCATTAACACGAGGCGAACAGGGATTTCGCCATCAATGGAGATGATCTGTACATTCGGGCCGGGCGCGGATAATACCCGGAGCGTATGAGGACTCTGCCATAAGGTCATCGCCTCCCCCCTCTTCTTGATTTCGCCCTGACGCGGGAAGACCAGGCTGGTCTCGGTCATCTCATCGGCATCCGCGTGCAGGATAACCTGAATCCCTTGATCAAACAGGCGTCTATCCAGAAGCTCAGCGGTTGAATATTCAAGAAAGGTTCCGGGGGCAAGTTTGACATAAAAGGGAAGACACTTGTTTCTTTGTGCAGGCAAGCCCATTTGGATCAGCTTAGGATATTCTTGCCATACTTCGCAGGGAATTCCGCTGGGATTGGTTCGAAGACGAATATCGCGCAGCCACTGCGACCCGTGCACTTTGGTGTTCAACAGAAATGCAAAATTGCTCTCGCTGAGGTTGAGGCCCCGGGTGGCACGACCGAGGCATTCCACTTTTCGCACGTGACGCAGGTGGTCCGGGACCGCCTCTGTCTCTTCGTGATAGCCCTCAAAAAGATCCGCCCTCCCCTCTAAACCCGGATGAGGACGACCATAACTCACCGCATTGATCCAACTCTCGTTCGGCTGACTTCGCAGAATTTCCTGTTCAAAAGCGCGCAGAAACCAACCGACACGTTTTACGATCCGATAGGACTCCCTCAGATTTCCCACTACC
>DAOWIT010000082.1 GCA_030640765.1 Candidatus Latescibacterota bacterium
AGCTGATATGAGGCGGTACGCCCAGATGAGCATTCAGTTCTCCCGGGGCTGTCCTTACAATTGCGAGTTCTGCAATGTGACGGCGTTGTTTGGTCACCGGCCACGCACCAAGGCCGCCGAACAGATCATCGCCGAGTTGGACAGTCTCTATGACCTGGGGTGGTGTGGGGACGTCTTCTTCGTGGATGACAACCTGATTGGGAATAAGAGACGTCTCAAGACCGAGCTGCTGCCCGCGCTAAAGGAATGGCAGAAAGACAAGGAGAGGGTGTCATTTAGCACTGAAGTCTCCATCAATCTGGCCGACGACGAGCAATTGATGAAGATGATGGTTGAGGCGGGATTTAATACGGTCTTTATCGGGATTGAGACGCCGGATGAGAATAGCCTGATCGAATGCAGCAAAACTCAGAACAGGAACCGTGACCTGGTCGGAGACGTGAAACGTATTCAGCGAGCTGGGTTACAAGTGCAGGGAGGCTTCATCGTCGGCTTTGACAATGATACGCCCTCTATTTTCCAGCGCCAAATTGATTTTATCCAGAAAAGCGGAATTGTGACGGCGATGGTTGGCCTACTTCAAGCTCCCATTGGAACAAGACTTTATGAACGTTTAAAGCGAGAAGATCGCCTGGTCAATCAGATGTCGGGGGATAATGTAGATGGCACAACAAACATTATCCCTAAGATGAACCGTGATATGCTACAGGAGGGATACAAAAATATACTGCGACACATTTACTCACCCGAGCATTACTATCAGCGCGTCAAGACCTTCTTGCGAGAATACAAACCGCCGAAGATTAAAGACCCACTGAACTCTGAGGACATCCTGGCCTTCTTTCGTTCCATCTATTATCTGGGTATTATTGGCAAGGAGCGACTCCATTATTGGAAGCTCCTGTTATGGACACATTTTCGCACCCCCCGATTGTTCCCATTGGCCGTTACACTTGCGATTCACGGCCACCATTTCCGCAAAATCTGCGAACAACACATCGTTTAACAACTGGGCAGTGCTAGACCAATAGCCCCTGGAAAGAAGGAAATAATTTAAGGGGGAGGTTCCTTATTAACCAATGGTGCTATTTTGGCAACAGCCCTTGTGAAATAAAGCATTACAGGCACATATTTGTAGGGGCAGACCTATGTGTCTGCCCAGATTTGGGCGCACACACAGGTGCGCCCCTACTTTTGTTTTGAAATAGCGATCTTCAAAACAGTGGTTTCACATAGTGGATCTGGCGGGCTACTTCTTTGAAGCCCATCCGGAGATAAAATCTCTGACCAAGGGTGTTCTGTTCCAGGGTTTCGATCTTAGCATATTTCATCCCTGCTTGTTTGAGGTAGTCTATCGCCTGTTGTAAGAGTTTCTTTCCCAGACCCTTACCTCGATGCCGGGCATCCACAGCCATATTGGGTATCCAGCCGATCCCGGTCTGTTGGTTCGTTCGGGTGATGACATAGCCTACCACTTTCCCCTTGGCTTCGGCAACAAAGACCCCGGCGGGATTTGCGTCTAAATCGTCCAATATATTTTGCTTCTTCCTCTCCTGCCAAGTTTTACCTTCAATAGTTCCCCAGAGCCGTTCGATGTTTTGGTCTATGGAGACCCCGTCGAAGCTTGCCACAGTGATCTCTAAGATACGCTGTTTATCTGACTGTCTGAACTTCCTGATGGTAAGCATCTAACACCTCCAGAGCGGGGTGGATCGCAAAGTTGACAGAAAATGCTCCTGGTTTTAGTACTTGGAGACCTCGGCCAATCCTCTCTCACCCAGCTCCTCATTCAGTGCTCTCTCAGAGTCTCCCAGGTACACCTTTGTCAGCCATCTTCTCTACCTCCAGGATCAGTAAGTGCTCTTTCGGCTGCCTGGTTTGACCAATTTTACCCCTTGGCCACAGAGAGGGCAGTCTTCGGACTGGTAGGTGACCACCTCCATCTGGACAAGGGAGTCCAGAGGCACGCTGAATCGGGCCGTCCCGCCGCTTCGATCCACCAGACAGCCCACACCGACGATCTCGCCGCCGTTTGCCTCTACTGTCTCGATCACCTCCTGTACCGAGCCTCCGGTGGTTATCACATCTTCAACAACCAGAGCTTTCTCTCCTGGGGAGATCTCGAATCCGCGTCTGAGGGTCATCTGGCCGGCTTCTCGCTCGGCAAAGATGGTGCGCACATCCAGCGCCCGTCCCACTTCGCAGGCCACCACGATACCTCCAATGGCCGGGGCGATTACCAGTTCAATCTTTCTGTCCCCGAATCCCTCCGCCAGTTGACCGCACAACTGTTGGGCATATTTCGGATATTGCAAGACCTTGGCACACTGAAAATAGGTAGGGCTGTGAAGTCCCGAGGTGAGCAGAAAATGGCCGGAGAGAAGGGCGCCAGTCCTTTTTAATATCTCTAAAATTTCTCCTTGGGTAAGCATTCTTGTCCTCCTCCTATTTTCTGTAAAGGTTAATCCTTTCCCTCAGCCCTTCGGCTGCCGCTCTGGCTTTTTGGGCAAAGTTCGTCCCATCCGAGGCGTAGATTATTCCCCGAGACGAGTTTATGATGGCCAGTTGGCCTTGTTCATCTGTCCCCCAGCGGACAGCTGCCTCTAAATCACCACCCTGGGCACCGATGCCCGGGATAAGAAAGGGCAACTGGGGGGCAATCTGACGGATCTTCTTCAACTGCTCAGGACGGGTAGCCCCCACTACCAGTCCACAGCAGCCGCCCTTGCTCCATTGGACGACCCTCTCGGCAACATGCTCGTAAACAGGGCTGCCCTCAGAGAAAAGATACTGGAAGTCCTCTGCCCCGGCATTGGAGGTGAGACAGAGGACAAAGACACACTTGTCGGGATATTCCAGAAACGGCTCTACGGCATCGAAACCCATATAGGGACTTACTGTAACCGCATCGGCGCCCAGTTCCTGATAAAACGCCTGGGCATACATCCTGGCTGTATTGCCAATGTCTCCTCGTTTGGCATCCACAATAACCGGGATATGAGAGGGTATAGCCTCGATAGTCTGCTTAAGTGCGCTCCATCCCCCTGCGCCCAACGCCTCGTAAAAGGCAATATTTGGCTTGTAAGCGCATACCAGATCAGCTGTTGCCTCGATAATCTCCCGGTTAAAATCCAAGACGGGATTGTCTGCTTTACGTAGGTGCTTCGGCAACTTGGAAACATCTGTATCCAGTCCAACGCACAACAGACTGTCGTTCTTCTTACTGGCTGCCAAAAGCTGTTCAATGAATTCCATTTTGTGTTCCTTTATTTTCTTAGTCACAAAGACACTAAGACTGAACAGTACTTTGTGTCCTTGTGCCTTAGTGGCTAAATAGTTACCTCTTTCCTACATCATCTCCACCGGGTCAACATCTAAGATCGTCCTTACTCCCCTTTTCCCTTTCAATCTGTGATTGCACTGCCCAACGAGTTCCCGAAGAGTCTTGGATGATTTGCCCCTGAGGAGGATTTGCCAGCGGAAGGCACCTTTTACTTTTCCCCGATAAGCCTCGGAGGGGCCCAGAATCTGTACTCTCTTAGAAGCAACTTCCCGCAGAAGCTGGGCGTATTCCTGAGCCACAGAGACCACATCTTCTAATACTTTGCCCTGAAATACTACATTGACTAACCTGCCCCAGGGCGGATAGTTCAACTGTTTTCGATCGGCAAGTTCTCGGCGGGCAAATCCATCGAAGTTATGATTCTTAAAGTACCTAATAGCCCAATTCCCCGAAGAGTATGTCTGCACGACTATCTCTCCCCCTGTTAGTCCGGAGGTTAATTGAGTCAACAGGTGGAAGGTCTTCTCGGCGGCCCGAAAATCGGACAGGTTCAGGCAACTGTCAGCCAGCACAACAGCCAACAGGCCCACCCTGGGAAAATCCATCCCCTTAGCGATCATCTGAGTGCCCAGGAGGATATCCGCCCGGTTGTCCTGAGCGAACTGCAGCAGCAGCTGGTAGGAATCTTTTCGCTTCGTTGTATCCAGGTCCACTCTAAGCACCTTCGTCCCGGGGAAGAGAGAGTGAAGAGTTTTCTCTACCTGTTCGGTGCCGATGCTCCCTAAGCGGATGTCATAGCCTTGACACTGGGGACAGGCACTGGGAGCTTCTTGGCTAAATCCGCAGTAATGGCACACCATCTGGTGCTCCTCCCGATGGTAGGTGAGACTCACCTGGCAGTTCTGGCAGGGGGGAACAAAGCCGCATTGGCTGCACTGAAGGTAAGTGGCGTAGCCCCGGCGGTTCTGGAACAGCACAGCCTGTTTGCCCTGCTGGAGACAGGTATTCAACTTTTCGCAAAGCAAGGGAGACAAAATTGTTCTCTTTTTTGCTTTCGTCGAGCGCAGGCCTCGGATGTCGACAATTGTGACTTTGGGCAGAAGGCTGTTGGCCTCCCGGGGAAGGCGACAGAGGGAAAACTTGCCTGTGGAAGCATTGTGATAGGACTCCAGGGAAGGAGCCGCCGAACCAAGCAAAACCACCGCCTCAGCCATCTTTGCCCGCACAATCGCCACATCCCGGGCATGATATCTCGGACTGGACTCGCACTTGTAGGAAGGATCTTGCTCTTCGTCCACTACAATCAGTCCCAGATTTGTCACCGGGGCAAACACCGCTGAACGAGGGCCTATCACCACCCGTTTTCTGCCTTCTCTGACTTGCCGCCACAGCCTGTACCTCTCCGCATCCGAGAGCCGACTGTGAAGCACCGCTGTCTGCTGTCCCAAGGCCGTCCGGAGATGCTCAAACAGCCTGGTGCTCAGGAATATCTCCGGAACCAGTATAATAACACCCTTTCCCTCTCGGAGTACAGCAGAGATCGCCTGCAGGTAAAGGGGTGTTCTATCTGCTCCAGGAGAGCTTTGTAAGAGGATTGTCTGATAGCGCTCCTCAGCCAGAGCCTGTTCAATCTGCTGGGATGTTTCTAACTGAGTCGGGGATAGATTCAGTTCCCCAACCGTTTGACCATCTTTTTCGCTGGAAGAGGCTTCAGGCTCTTCAAAGCAGAGCTCTACCAGGCCTTTTTTCTCCAGTCTCTTTACCACATCGGCTTCTACACCCCACTTTCTTTTTAAATGAAGAGCAACCAGCTGGCCTCCATTTTCTCCAAGGATTTGCAACAGACGAGCCTGGTGAGGGGCTTTTTTCTTCAGAGCATCGATCTGCTGTTTTAGCTTCGCGGGATCGTTTTCGGCCAGCCGTACCACCCGTTCTTCTCTGGCCCTTATCGCCACATAGCCCATCTGTTCCAGATCGTAGACAGTGGCATAGAGGGCTTCCTTTTCCAGTTCCTTCTCCAATCCCGAAAGGCTTCTGGTCCCTTTTTGGAGAAGAGACTCCAGCACTGCCTGGTGTTTTTTCCTCTCGATTGCTTCAGGTAAAGGATGCTGCAGCTTAGGTTTTTTTAGCGTAAGATACTCGCTGCCCCCGAAATGGATACCAGAAGGCAGGGCGGTGTTTAAGACCTCTCCCCAACTCGACAGGTAGTATTCTGCCACCCAGTGGGTGAGTCGGAGCATCTGCGGGTCAAAGGCAGGATAGGGGTCGAGCACATCTGAAATCGGCTTAAGCTCGGAGAATTCAGTATCTTGGTTTAGGTCTATCACAAACCCGGTCAGCAGGCGCCTTCCCAGGGGCGCCCAGACCCGGCTGCCCCTCTGAACCCGTTGGCTTAACGTCTCAGGAATTATGTAACTGAAGTTTTTTTCTGTTGGAAGAGGGAAAACAACCTGGGCAATTTTCTGTTGCATCTATTCTACCTGTCTCTTTCATCTTGGGCGTTAGGCCCATCTGTTCCAGACTGCTACTTTGAAAATCAATATGTTGGGTTTCGTTCCTCAATCTAACCTACAAAACTACCTTAGACTTTGGACCCATCTGGTCTAGAGGTCTTCGTAACGCAAGATCATAGGATTTGTCTCAGATTCGGAATTCCACCACCTGGCAGCCCACGAATTTATTCGTGGGCCTAAGGGTCCTGTTAATAAAACTGTTAACCGTTTTAACGGTTTAATGAGGGAGCATTTTGGATGTCTTATGCTGTGCTTTTCTTCGGAGCAGTCAGACACCTGAGCGAAAACCGATGAATCGGTTGTACGTATTCTCTTATTTTAGTACCCACGATTAAAATCGTGGGTTTCTTTTCTTCACCCGTGAAGTATGTGTGTTAATAGTCGTTGTAGGTTGGGTTGAGCCTGTTTAATCAACATGTTGGGTTTCGTTCCTCAACCCAACCTACAAGAC
>DAOWIT010000024.1 GCA_030640765.1 Candidatus Latescibacterota bacterium
AGATCTTGTTTTTTCTGACAAAGTTTTTCTTTAACCGCAAAGTTCGCAAAGTAGGCGCAGAGAACGCAAAGTGCTAAGTGAAGGAAGATCTCTTGGCGGCCTTTGCGCCTTCTTCGGGCTCTTTGCGGTTATTGTTTGCAGCTTGCTGCGCTGTGTTCTGTGGTTCATTCTTACTCTGCCAATACTACCCGCTCTATTCCAGTTAAGTCCTTAGCCTTTTCGATCTTTCCAAAAAGATGAACGTTCTCGATAATCTTACAAACCTGGTCTGCCTGTCTGTCGCCTACCTCTAAAGCTAATAATGCATCAGTCTTAAGCAGAGAAGCAGCTTGAGCGACGATCAGGCGATGGAACTTAACTCCGTTCTGACCCCCATCTAAGGCGATGCTAGGTTCGTAGTCCTTCACCTCCTTTGGTAACGAGTCCAACTCCTTGTGTTTCACATAAGGGGGATTAGAGACTACCGCGTCTAACTGGCCGGAGAGATCTCCAAGTGGAGAAAGCAAATCTCCTTGGATAAATTCTATCTTCTGCCCTACCTCGTTGAAAATAGCATTCTCTTTGGCAATTTCCAAGGCTTGGGGAGAGATATCTATGGCGTAGATGAAGATATCTTCTATCTTCCGGGCCAGACTTATGGCGATGTTGCCGCAGCCTGTACCTATGTCGGCAATCCTCAGGGTGTCTTGGTTTCCTTTCAATTTTCCCAATACGGTTTCCACCAGAGTTTCTGTCTCCGGTCGGGGGATACAAACCGAAGGGGTTACCACAAAAGGAAGAGACATAAATTCCGTCTTGCCTGTGATATACTGAATCGGAGTATATTTTAACCTTTTTTTCAGGGCAGTTTTAAACCGTTCTAACTCTTCTGGGAGCAAGGGCCGGTCGTATTGGAGATACAGGTCGATACGCCGCAGCCCCAGAGTGTGGCCAAGCAAAAGTTCGGTGTTGAGCCGGGGATGGTCGAACTCTTTACCACTCAGATAATCGCTCGTCCAGTTGAGAAGCCCTATAATGGTCCATGTCTTTTCCATATTACTGATTCGCACAGACTAAAAACGGCATTGATTTAGACAGATGAGATTTTATGATTATTTATTATCCGTCTACATCAATGCTTATGCCGGTGCTTTTTCTCCTCTCAACTAAGGCAGATATCCAAATTGATACCTCGTAGAGCAGGATTAAGGGCAAGGCCATCAATATTTGAGAAAAGATATCGGGGGGAGTTAAGATGGCAGCGGTGAGGAAGATAAGCACTACGGCATAAGCCCTTTTTTTCTTCAAAAATTGCGGGGTTAGTATACCCATCTGGGTTAGAAAGTATGAGAAAACCGGCAGTTCAAAGAGGACTCCAAAGGCCACGATGAGTTTAAGTATAAAACTGATGTACCTGCCGATGTCAAATTGTGGTTGCACCTGGGGGGTGGCCATCCCAATAAGGAAATGCAAGGCCATTGGCACCACCACAAAATAGGCCAGAGCAGCACCTGCCAGAAAACATAGCGATGAGTACAGAAGTACTCGGGGTAAGTATCTCCGCTCCTTCTCTAAAAGTCCCGGTGCTATGAAACACCAGAGCTGATAGAGAATGAGCGGGAGACTGAGGATGATCCCTGCCACCAGTGAGGTGGTCAGGCGTACGGTAAACATACCGATGGGAGAGAGAAAGATGATCTTCGGGGTGGGATGTAAACAGGCCGCTGGTCGGGTTAGAAGGTCCAGCAGTTGGCGGGAGAAGAAAAAACAGACCACGGTAGCCGCCACCACTGCAATCAAGGACCGGATAATCCTCCAGCGCATCTCTTCCAGATGGTTCAGGAAGGACATATCTTTTTTCTTTGAGTTGTTCAATCTTTTACATACCCCACTGCTCCCATAGTAAAGATTGCTTTTTGAGGACAGGGTAAGATACAGATGCCGCAGCCGACACACTTTTCTCTGATCACCCTGTGTCTTTCCCCAGGGTTACCCTCAATAGCACCCATCGGGCACAACTCTTTGCATTGTTCACAACCATCGCAATCTGTTCCTATGGTCATTTTCGCCCGCATCTTAACCTTGTCAACAAAACAGTCCTGGGGACATTTGTGTACGGCCACTATCAGATTAGGCCCTTCCCGGTAGTTAATGGCCGGAAGGTTGTCCTCCATTTGGATGCCTTCGCCAGAGGTTACCTTTACGCAGATGCCACACCCGATACAGCCCACGGTACACACCTGTTTAACCTTTTGTCCTCGGTCACGAGAAGAACACCCTAAGTATATCTTCTGCTCCTTTGGGATAAGTTCTATAATCCCTTTTGGGCAGACAGTGACACAGACGCCACAACCAGTACACAGATTGTCATCAACCACTGGGAGACCGTTTTCCCCCATCTTAATTGCCCCAAAGGGACAGGCCTCTGCGCAGGAGCCCAATCCCAAGCAACCGTAGACGCACCCCTTAGATCCTTCGGCCAGCACTACGGCTGCTCGGCAATCTTCGATGCCATCGTAGTGGAAGGATTCTGTTGTCTTTTTCTTGTCCCCCTGGCAATGAACGAC
>DAOWIT010000110.1 GCA_030640765.1 Candidatus Latescibacterota bacterium
ATACTCACTGTATCTTTGTGGTGAGTTATCCTAATGATTTATGGATACTACTTTCATCTGAATTCTTTTTGAATTTAAGCTGATTCATTCGTAAAGAGTCCTTTTTTGTCATGCTGAGCTTGTCGAAGCATCTGATAAGCTACTGTAATTCATCAATACATCAGATTCCTCACTTCGTTCGGAATGACAACTTTGCTGCTTTTTACGAGGCAATCAAAGTTGAACCCTCAGAGTTTGTTAATCCTGGAGAGAAATAGCCTCGTTAGGGCATTCGTCGACACAGGTACCGCAGTCGGTACACGTGTCTGGATCTATTTTAGCGATATCATCTACGGTGATGGCCTCCATCGGGCAGGTATCGGCACAGATACCGCAGCCCGTACAAAGAGTCTCGTCAACTACTGCGGGCACTTTTTTTCCCTCCTTTCTTCTTAGGATTAGACTTTCTCATTCATATTCCTTAGCTATTTTGATAAACGCCTCGATATTCTCTCTGGGGGTGCCTCGGCAGATTTCAGTGTACATCTCCGGGGCACTTTCCTCCACAGCCTGGACATATTTGGCCCGAATGCTCTCTGGAGTACCCTGCATCATGTCCTGAGAGGTCTTGAGATTAAAGCTGAACGGAATCTGCGGAATCTCCTCTACAATGTCCTGCACCTCCAAATATTGATCACAACCAGGGTCATAATGGGTTACCCCAAGTTCGGGCAGGAACTTGAGGTGCTCCTTTCTCAACAGCTCAGAATGAAGGCGACTCCCTTCTTTCCCGAACGCATCATAGATCTGCTTCTGGTAAGGAAAGGCGAACTCGTGGTATTGCTCTGGGGAAAGCATGCCGGAGAAATCGTCCGCTATGCCTGTGCCTCGGATCGGCTCTCCGGTGACTTTCTCTATTGTCCTGCGAATAAGAAAGGACGCCTCGGTGACCAACTCCAAAAGTTTGTGCATCTCTCTGGGATGCAGAAAAATATCCACAAAGAAATCTTGGCCCCGGACAATAACCGCCGTGGTTACAGGACCTTCTGTGCCACCAAGTCCCACAGGAATAGAATCTCCCACCTGCCGTTTCATATACTGGTAGGTCTGGATGGCCCTGGCCATCAATCCTTGTCGAAGGGGATTCAGGATCTCTAACTTACAGACATCTTTGGCGTTAGTTATCACCGGGCCTTTTACCATTGGGACATTGTCTTCAGGGAAGATCACCTCTACCCCCAATTGGGAGGCCTCTACATAGGAGGAGTAGGTTGGCCCCACCCCACTCTTGGGTAATCCGTAAAGCTGATGGAAGATCTCCCTTGCCTCCAGTTGGGTTTTAAGCATCACCTCGGGGCTGCGGTAATATTCACCGAGTTTAACTCCCACATATTCGGTGGTAACCTCTGGAGGAATCCCGATCGACCAGGGGATATGCCGTTTCCTGCGCATCTATTCTCCCTCAGATTGTCTTTATCAAAGACCATAAACTACATCTGTGAGGGGGTTTTGTCAAGCTATTCTTTTTAAAAAAACTGGTTTTCTCCTTATGTCTCGGATAAACCGATACTTCGGTGCAGTCACAGACTCAATACTTTCTGAATTTCTGAGCTGATGCTATGTATCGATAAAGCCGCTTATAGCGGGGTTTGACTATTCGGCAGCAAAGCCCCGGGGAAAGCCGAGGCCCGTCTCTGAAGATCTCTTCTCCGTCACTCTCTCCTCTATTCTCCTGAGCACCCGATGCTTGTCCGATATCCACAGAGGTGCTACTAACCACTCCTTAGGGCAATCGGCCGATATTCTCTGAATGACCGTATTAGGAGATAGATATTCCAGAAACTCGGCAGCGAGGTCAACATACTCCTCCAGCTCCATCGGCTGATAGCCTCCTTTGAGAAAGATCGCCTCCAATTCAGTTCCCTTTATCACATGCAAAGGGTGGATTTTGATCCCGTCCAATCTCAATCTTCCCATCTCCTTCGCAGTCTCCATAATCATCTCGTTTGTTTCCCTTTCACCCCACCTGTAGGGTAGGCCGACTATCAGATGGGCGCATATCTTTATGTTCCCCTTTTTGCGTGTCAACTCCACTGTCTCCAGAAAATCATCGTAATAATGACCCCGGTTGATAAAATTCAAGGTCTCCTTATGGATGCTTTGCAGTCCATATTCCATCCATACCTCATAACGGCCGGCATAGGAACTGGCCAGGTCCAAAACACTATCGTCCACACAGTCGGGACGGGTAGCTATTGATATGCCCACCACCTCGGGGTATTTTTTAATCAGATCGTATTTTGTCTTTAGAACCGGCAGGGGCGCATAGGTGTTGGTATAAGCCTGAAAATAGACTATAAAACGCTCCGCCTTAAACCTTCTCCTTCCCGCTTTTATTCCCTCTTCTATCTGTGCTTCTAATGGGCGGGATGGCAGACGAGTGTTGAAGCTGAAGCCTCTGTTGTCACAAAAGATGCACCCTCTGGCACTGATTTTCCCATCTTTGTTGGGACAGGAGAAGCCTGCATCCACGCTTACCTTATGAACCCTGGTTCCGAATTTCTGCTTCAAGTACTCAGAAAATTTATAATAACACATAAGGCTATCTTCCTCAGCCTTGTTTCTTTCGTAAGGAGTCCGACAGAAGGGATGTCCTATGGAAGCAAGCTACAGTGGATTATACACAATGAATCCAGAAAAAGCAAGGGGAAAAAGGCAAACTCCCTCTGTTCGTTCCTGAGATCTTGCTGGGAGGTTTCTGTTTTTGCGGAGGCTGTAGGGAGATCATTTCACCCGGGTACCGGGGGGGGATAAAAAAGGATTGCTTTGAGAAAGGAAAAAATGTATCTTATCACAGGTTAGAATTTCAATGTTTTCTCTTAAGTAGAAGGAAGGGTCTTTGGCTGGAAAGAAAGCAGTGGGGCTACTCTCAGGAGGGCTGGATAGCATACTTGCCCTTCGATTAATACTGGACCAAGACTTTGAAATAACCGTAGTGAATTTCTCTACGCCATTTCTGACTGACACCGGGGGGTACTCTCAGTTAAAACAAATGTGCGATCAACTGGGGGTGGAACTGAAGAGAGTCGCTGTGGGGGCAGACTACATTGAGATGATCAAGAACCCGCAGCACGGCTATGGGAAAGGCCTCAACCCCTGTATTGACTGCCGGATATTCATGCTCTGCCACGCCAAGCAGATTATGGAAGAGCTGGGAGCTGAGTTCGTCTTCACCGGCGAGGTCTTGGGCCAGCGTCCGATGTCTCAACGACGGGATACAATGAGGATAGTAGAAAGAGATAGCGAATTGGAAAGCAGACTTCTACGCCCCCTGTGTGCTCAGCTGATGGAACCTACCATTCCGGAGCAACAGGGAATAGTGGACAGAGAGAAACTCTTAGCAATAAGTGGCAGATCCCGGAAAACACAGATGCGATTAGCCCAACAGTGGGGCATAAACGAGTATCCATCTCCCGCTGGAGGATGTTTGCTCACAGACAGTGAATTTGCCCGCCGGTTAAAAGACCTGTTTGGGCACCGCCAGGATTCGGCAAGAGATATCGAGCTTCTGCGTCTGGGTAGACACTTTCGTCTGAGTCAGCAAGCGAAGTTGATCTGTGGAAGAGATGCGGAGGAGAACGAGAAACTGAGCCGACTGGTCTCAGATGAGGATTTGAAATTAAGGGTCAAGGGGGGCAGAAGCACCCTGGCAATTGTGATCGGTTCGCCAGAGCCCTCCTCTATCCAGACAGCCGCTCGCATCTGCGCCCGATACAGCCACCAGAGAGAGCTACCCCAGGTAGAGGTGGAATTCCGGAAAATGCATGGGGATGAAGTCAATGCTATAGTGGTACAACCTATATCCGATCAGGAACTGGAACAAATAAGGATATAAAGTAATCGTAGGTTGGGTTGAGCCAGATCAATAGAGTTGGGTTTCGTTCCTCAACCCAACCTACATAATGGCTACAAAACCGCATCAGGATAGAAACGGCGAAACCCAACAATATAGCTGAAACAGATAAAGATATGAAACGAAGGTAAAAAACAGATGATCAAAGCGGTGATCTTCGACTTAGACAATACCTTGGTTGATTTTATGCGAATGAAAGAAGCTGCCATCGATGCGGCAGTCGATGCTATGGTAGACGCCGGGTTGAGGATGTCGAAACAAGAAGCTAAAGAAGAGATTTACAAGATTTATGAGGAAGAGGGGATAGAATACCAGAGGGTCTTTGACCGTTTCTTAAACGAGCAACTGGGCGACATCAACTACAAGATTCACGCCGCTGCCATCGTTGCCTATCGGAAGGCCAGAGAGGCGGCCCTGGTGCTCTATCCGCATGTCAATATGACTCTGACCGAATTGGTGAAGCGGGGGATAAAGCTGGCGGTCCTCTCCGATGCCCCACGACTTCAGGCCTGGCTCAGGCTTTGCTCTCTGCAGTTGCATCATATCTTCGATTCTGTCCTCACCTTTGAAGACACGGGTGTCCACAAGCCCAGTGAAATCCCATTCAGAAAAGTCCTCTCTCTGCTCAAAGTCGCCCCCTTGGAGGCATTAATGGTAGGTGACTGGCCAGAGAGAGATATGGTTGGGGCCAAAAATGTGGGAATAAAAACGGTCTTCGCCCGCTACGGAGACACATTTGGTACCAAACAGTCCGGGGCAGATTTCG
>DAOWIT010000146.1 GCA_030640765.1 Candidatus Latescibacterota bacterium
ACTGAAGCCAAGAAGAACTGATAATCTAATACTACTAAGTGAGAGCTGCAGCTCAATATTATTAAGTTAACAAATTATTTATCAGCCGTCAAGGAAAAAATTAAAATTTTGTTAATTTTTTTAGTGGAGAGGTTGTTAGAGTTATGTTAATGAAGATTAACAAATTAGCGGTTGGTAAGAGAATCAGGCAAATTCGAGGGGACCTCCGGCAAGCTGAATTCGGAAGGATAATCGGGGCATCAAAGGTGAGTGTGAGTAATTATGAACGGGGACGCATCCCTCAGGTAGATATTTTGGCAAAAATAGCGCGGGTTGGCCACACTACCATAGATCGGCTGCTAACTGGGGAGGAGAGGATTAGCGAAGAACAAGAGGGAGTCTATTCTGCAACAGCGGAAAGATCCGCCTATTACCAAACCAACAACCCGGAAGTAATAGAGATCGTGGAAGAGTTGGAGAGAAATCCATTATTGCGGAGAAAATTATTGCAGCTATTGAAGACTGGAAAACCTGGTAAAAAACTATTGGAAGAGATCACTACCTGGAACGAAAAAAAGATAACCGGGTTTCTCACATTTCTGAAATCTGCTACAGTGAAAACTGCGAAGTAGCGCCGGGGTTTATCCCCGGCCTGGGTGGGGGACAAGCCCCCACGCTACTCAAGCTACGAACCTGGGCGACCACGGCGGGTTGCCCCTACAAGTTTACCTCGGGCTCTGGAGAACCCTCCCACAAAGAGAAGTACGAAGTTGCTCCCCTCTGCACCCTTGCAGTCTTTTGTTGGGTTCGCTGCGCTTAACCCAACCTACGAATCTTTCTCCCTTTCACTTCCCTCTCTGTCTTTCTGGGTGGCATCTGGCAGAAACTGGAGTATATCCCCGGCCACAAGACCCATCTCTCCCTTCTGCTGGCGGGCTAAGTCGCCTGACTTTCCGTGGATGACGACCCCAGCGATGGCAGCCTCTGCTGGGGTAAGTCCCTGGCCGATCAGCCCGACGATAGTGCCGGTCAACACGTCTCCTGAGCCGGCAGTAGCCATTCCCGCATTGCCAGTTGAGTTCACATAGAGTTCTGCATCAGAAGTGGCGATAACCGTAGGTGCCCCTTTAAGTACCACGGTGAGCTTAAACTCTTGGGCAAAGCTCTCCGCCGCCTTAAGAGGGGAAGCAGTGATCTCTGCGATAGGTCTCCCTGTCAATCGGGAAAGCTCACCGGCGTGAGGCGTAATCACAATCTCGGCTCCGGTCTCTCGCAAGGAAGATATATCTTTGGCCAGCGCATTCAGTCCATCAGCGTCAATAACGGTGGGTATTTCAATCTCTCTGGCCACAATCCGTCTCACCATCTCGGCTGTTTCGTGATGTGTCCCCAAGCCAGGCCCGATTGCCAGGCACTGGACATCGTGAAGCATACGGCGGATCTCTCCTATGGCTCGCAAGGCGATACAACGTCGCTTTCTCACCTCGGGCAGAGGTTTAGTGATCACCTCGGTCAGTTTCACCTCTAAGATGTCGTTGAGACTTGCTGGCAACCCCAGAGTTACCAGCCCAGCACCAATGCGCAGGGCGGCCATAGACGCTAAGGCGGCAGCGCCGGTCATCCCCACCGAGCCTGCCACTATCGCTATCCGTCCACAACTCCCCTTGTAAGCATCGGGGGCGCGCCGGGGCAAGAGTTGAGCCACCTCCTCTCCGGTGACAAGATTTGTCCTGCACCCTTCTTCTTCAATAACTTCAGGTGGGTAGCCGATTTCAGCCACTATCAATCTCCCGCATTTGCTCTTCCCCGGATAGAAAACCTGGCCGATCCTAGGCAGCCCAAAGGTCATCGTAGTGGTAGCCTGGACACAAGGGCCAGAGATTTCTCCGCCGTCAGCATCGAGGCCCGAAGGTATGTCCACAGCAACGACAGGCCTTCCGCACCGGTTGATGGTTTCGATAACCCCAGCGGCCAGTCCCTTAACCGTCCCTTTCAGTCCGGTGCCAAATATAGCATCAACCAGTAAGTCAGCATCCTGGACTGCTTGTTCTGCCGCGATCAAATCGGTATCTTTTAGCAGTTCCCTTACCGAGACTTTCAGTTCCAAGGCCTTTTTGAGGTTGGTCTGGGCATCCCCCTTGCTCTGGTCCTTTTTGCTCAGCAGCAAAACTAGGACAGCAGCCCCGTGTTCTGCCAGCAGTCGGGCTACCACCAGACCATCGCCCCCGTTGTTTCCCTTGCCGCAGAAGATAACCACCTTCTTGCCTGCCAGTTCATCCCACATCTGGTTGATGGTGGTGAAGACGGCCGTGCCGGCCCTTTCCATCAGTTGGATGCCGGGGATGCCGAACTGTTCGATGGCCCGCCGGTCAATACTGGCCATCTGTTGGGCCGTAACCAGTTTCATATCACTCTCACCCCCCTGTAACAAAATAATATCCTACCCTCAAAATAATTGTACCCTTGCAATCTGTTCACTTTACGATGGTGCATAATTCCGTCCTTGTTTTTGCTCATCTTTTCTTGTCTTCTCTGTAGGGACAGAACATTGTTCTGTCCCTACCTACAGTCTACGTGGACGGTTCGGGTGTAGGGACAGAACAATGTTCTGTCCCTACAGTCTTTGCATTTGCAGGATTATTCTTCCTTCTTCCTTAAAACTGCCACTGCTACAGCATAACTTCGGGTGTGGGAGAGGCTGAGCAGGATTTCTTTGCCTGTTGTGGCTTGAGCTGCCCTTCCCCTCAGCTTCACCTCCGGCTTTCCGTGGTGAGTGTTGACTATTTCCACATCGGTCCAGTTGATCCCTATTTGGGGTCCAATTGCCTTGGACACTGCCTCTTTAGCGGCGAAGCGAGCGGCTAAAGAGGTGTATCTGTTCCCCTGGCCCAGACAGTACTCTATCTCTCTGGGAGTGAACACCCGTTTCAGAAACCTCTGCCCCCACCTCTGGACCGATTCTCGGATACGGTCAACCTCTACAATGTCAACGCCGATCGATTCAACCATCTCTCTTTCCAGGTGGTAACTTAGCAACAGGAAATTCCATTTATTGGACGCAGATAAACGCAGATTGTCAAGATTATGAATATTATTTTCTGCGGTTATCAGTGAAAATCTGCGTCCCAATCAATTTGTTATCGATTATCTCCAATATCTCACTGATGTCGTCGATCTCGAAATCTGCCCCGGACTGTTTGGTACCAAATGTGTCTCCGTAGCGGGCGAAGACCGTTTTTATTCCCACATTTTTGGCTCCGACCATATCTCTCTCTGGCCAATCACCTACCATTAATGCCTCCAAGGGGGCGACTTTGAGCAGAGAGAGGACTTTTCTGAATGGAATTTCACTGGGCTTGTGGACACCCGTGTCTTCAAAGGTGAGGACAGAATCGAAGATATGATGCAACTGTAGAGAGCAAAGCCTGAGCCAGGCCTGAAGTCGTGGGGCATCGGAGAGGACCGCCAGCTTTATCCCCCGCTTCACCAA
>DAOWIT010000101.1 GCA_030640765.1 Candidatus Latescibacterota bacterium
CGCACCGATAGCGTTTTCTGCCCAGCACTGCTGGCCGGTACACATAGATAGCGAACCCATAGCGGGGGTGTTTGCCAAAACGGCAGCCCCGGACAGTGCTGCCGTCAGGTGCTTCCCAGAGAAACTCCAAAGGCACCACATGGGTGGCGATTCCCCGGTAGCAAGAGGCACTGTCAATGCCAAATCCCCGCCAGATTTGAGGCATCTGAGAGGGCTGTCCCCAGCCAGTGGGTGAATAGCCCACCTTCATCGGACCTCCAAAACGCTGACATATCTTGTGTCCAAACAGGATATTTCTGATAATCGACTCTCCGGCGATGGAGAACATATCCGGCAGCACATACCACGGCCCGATCAAGAGCCGGCCTTCTGCCACGTATTTTCTGATTTTCGCCTCTGCTTCAGGACATATCTCTAAATAGTCCTCTAAAGGAATCGACTGGCCGTCCAGATGGTACTTGTACTCCGCACGGGTCTGGAATATCTCAAACAGCCGTTCCATCAGTTCTACCAGCTTCATCCGGGTTTCCTGAAAGCTGTAGAGCCATTCCCTGTCCCAGTGGGTGTTGAAGAAAACATGCAGGTGATATTTTTCTCGGCGACTGGACATTGTTGCAATCTCCCAGTACTTGGGGTTCTTCTTTGAAGCTATTTGGTTTTCTGGTCAATATTTCCCAATATATCGCCTTGTCCTGAATTGGTCAAGATAAAAGTTGACAAAAATGCTGTGGCTGACTATATTTTTGCCACTGGCTAAATGAAAGCAACGGGAGCAGAGAGAGAAAAGTAAAGTTCAAAAGGAGGGAAAGATGCTGGAGGAGTTAAAACAGGAAGTTTGGGAAATGAACTCAGAGCTACCCAAACAGGGGTTGGTGACTATAACCAGTGGGAATGTGAGTGGCCGAGACCCGGAAACCGGCTATGTGGCTATTAAACCCAGTGGGATGAAGTTCGAAGAAATGAGGCCAGTCGATATGGTGGTGACCGATCCCCAGGGAGAAGTTGTTGAGGGTGACCTTAGGCCTTCTGTTGACCTGGGCAACCACCTTTATATTTACCGTCACCGCTCTGACATCAATGGCATTGTTCACACTCATTCTAACTATGCTACCAGTTTTGCGGTCTCAGGGCAACCTATCCGACCCTATTTGACGGCGATAGCCGATGAGTTTGGAGGAGAGATTCCCTGCTCAGATTACGCCGACAATCAAGGGGACAACATTGGACGGGCGATTCTGGCAGCGATAACCAGAGCTCCGGCAGTGTTGCTCAGAAGTCACGGCGTTTTTACCTTTGGTCCCTCACCAAGTGCTGCCCTGAAAGCAGCGGTGATGGTGGAGGATGTGGCCAAGACTGTGCATCTGGCACTGCTGCGGGGAACCCCTGATGAATTAACGCCGGAAGAGATTAAAAAATGGTGGGATAGATATCACCACAGATACGGTCAGCGATGAACGCTATCTTTGTGAGCGATCCTTTTAGCCTGAATTTCTCCCTTTTCGGTGAATGTATGAAAATTCCCTTGACAAGAGAGGGAATCAAATCTATCTTCTTATCATTACATTCAAAAAGTCCTTTTGGGGGATAGAATTTCTGTATAACAAACTGAACGAAATAATTGCGAGGAATACCAAAAAATGTCGGTGAGTGTGGAGAAAGAGTACGAGCAAGCTGACTTGGCTAAGAAGGTGGTGGCGGTAATTCCCGCAGGTGGCTCTGGATTCCGTTCTACTCCGATGTGGACCAGATTCGACGCCTTCTTGGACACTATTGCCAAACCGGCGATGCGAGACCTGTTTTGGAGACGATCCTACTTGGATATTATCTTCGATTATCTTATTGAGGGGGAAGTGGCAGAGAAGGTCCTGCTCTCGGTAGGGGAGAAGCCCAAGGAGAGCAAAGAGAGTTGCGCCACTGATAGGGATAAGATCGTCTACCAAGCCTATGTGGATATGGAAAAGTTGGTGGACAGGAGAGGCGGGTCTGTGGAGATTTTCTTCGATAACCCCGGCGGTGATAAAGGAACAGGGGCAACAGCGGTGGCCGAGGAAGGCAAAGAGATACTTAGAAAGAATTCTCAAATAGAATACATCTTAGTCTGCTTTGGCGATGTTCCCACAATTCCCACTGAAGAGTTCAAAAAGGTTGTGTTAGAACACATAAGAAGTGGAAGGAAATTCACCCTGATTTCGGCCATTGCTGGCGATCCCTTCAATTACGGAAGGATTGTGAGATATCCCAAAACCTTTCTGGGCACTCTCCGCCGCAGTGAGATCGAAAAAATGCGTTTAGATGAGGTCAGAAACTTTGCCAATGTCTCTGTTACAAAAGGACAGATAGAAGGCTTCCAAGATTTGAATCAGCGCATTCGGGATGAACAATTGATCCCGATAGAACTCCCTGAGGTGGATGCTAACAAGTATGGATTGTGGGCGAAGTATTTGTTTTTACAAGCAGAGGACTACCAGGATTTGAAACCTGGGGAGAAAATCACCCTCTACCACCCCTGGAGAGAGTGTCTTGACCACGGCAGGATTAGTTTGACCAGAGAACAGATTGAACAACGCCGTCTGCAACTCAGGGAGGATGAGCTGATCGTTTGGGACCCCAGGACAGATGAGTTCTTCGATGTGAAGGAACAAGGGGACATCGGCAGAACCGAGAAAGATAGAGAAGAAATAGGTGCTCTGGAAGTTAAAGGTATAGAGTATCCAGTTTCTACAGATTACCTGCACACGATAGTAGAGAGAAACACGGGCCTGGTGATTATGGATAAAGATATTATGCTCAGAACTGTCAGGGACTTAGATGCCCCCAATTACGGCAGGGTGATCCAGAACCAGCGGGACAAAGAGATAGCTGTGTTTCCTAATGAGAAGCTTCAAAGGATGAAGCCGGGGGAGAGTATAAATCTGAACGGAAGAGAATTCTCCCGAGAAGAGCTCCAGCAGGTTACTGAATGCAGAAAACTATGGGAGACAGAGGAGAAATTATATGTCCTTGACCGCCACTCCAACGGAGAATATTACATTCCAGAGATAGCCAAGGAGGTAAAGGCAAAAGGTGACCTGGTCAATCTCGCTATGCTATTTGGGGGCATAGGGGAGGGGTACGATTTCCGAACCGACACCAGATTTGGAGCAGTCTTTGAAAATAAGGTGTTGACGGAGAAGCTGCAACGCAGGGGAGTGAAGGTATCCCCTGGCACTAAGTTTTGGGTGAGTGGAGGATTTGACATAGCCAATATTGAACCAGGGGTGAGCTTCGAAGGAGAGATTGGCCTTCAGGGAGATATAAGGATTAAAGCAGGGGCATCACTTAAAGATACGCAGGTGTGCAATTACTATTACCATCCCTTTGACCTGTCGGAGAGAAATCGGAGTGTTCGCCAGAATCGCCGGGGATTAGACTATTTAGTGATAGGTGAAAATTCTTATCTGGAAGATGCGCTGATTGTTAACGGTAATATGGGCGCGAGAGCTTCTCTTAACTCCGCTTCTGTGATAGGAATAGATGTAGGAGAAGGTGAGAAAATTCAAGGAGTTGTAGTAAAAATTAGCCCCGATGGAGACGTGATCAGGATCCCTCGTCCTCGTAAATATACTCCTCCGTTACCCTCGGATGTGGAGCAGTTGAACTTGGACCGAGAGGGCGAAGTTTTAGAGCATGTGTACGCGGTCACTATAAGGCCAGGAAGCCAAATATTCACTGCCAGAAAGACAAAGAAATTCTTAACATCGCTGCTGGAGGCGGTGGCCGAGTTTGGCGGAGCCAAGGGCTTCTGCAAGAAATATATAGACGAACTGAAGCAGCAGAGGCCTGCTGCCCTGCCTGGATTCGGAGATTTTGCAGATCTGAATTTCTATATAGGTGCCAATACCGTCTTGGGTGGAAAGGTTGTCTTGGCAGGAGATATCTATATCGATGGCTGGGCGCAAATACACAACTCCGTGATCCAGAACAGCCGGGTGGGACGCAATGCCCGCATAGCTGATTCTCTGATCCAGGAGAGTGTTGTGGAGAGCGATCCTAAAGCAATAAGCATTGTGGACAACGCTGTTCTTGCCGGCGAGAAGCTGGGCTCCGGAAGCATACTGGATTTCTCCTGCCTTGAGGCGGGAATAGTGCAGAAGGCAAAGGAGGTATTTCCCCAAGTTCAGGAGGCAAAGGTGTTGACTGCCTGTGTAACAAATGATGATTCCATTGTAGCGCTAAAAGGCACTTATGATGGGGAATTGCTTGAATATCTTCAAAAATACAGCCCCGAGGTATGGAAGGGATTGATGGAGCTAAAGGGAAGTGAAAATCTATTGTTAGATTTAGATGCAGAACTTATTCAGGTAGATGGGAAAAATGTAGGAAGTCAAAAGGCAAGATGGCTTATAGAGGCGGTGAGACTTATCAATAAGTTCCCAGAAAAGAGAGTGAAACTTGCCGATGACAAGGTGGCTGTCATCTTGGGTGCCGGCGACGGAGTGAGGATGCGTTCCACTGATATGCCGAAGGTTTCCTATCTACTTGGTTTAAAACCCGCTATCAACAGAGCTATAGAGACTTATAAAAGGTGCGGTTTTGAACAACAGATCGTTGTAGTAGGCCAACTGGGGGAGAAAGTAGTAGAGCAAGTAGCCAGAGAGCACAGAGACATTGTTTTTACCTGTCAAGCTAAACGGTTAGGCACAGGGCATGCCGCCAAACAGGCCGCTTACCTTCTGCAACAGAAAGGTTATCGGGGATACATAATGGTGGTGGCGGGGGACAAAGTCATCGCGCCAGAGGCTATAAACAGATTAGTAGAAGAACTCAAGCGAAGCGATGCTGACGTCGCTGTACTTGTTGCCGCTAAGACCAGATGGCCCAACGCAGGCAGAATTGTCTATAAATCGGATGGTACCTTAGATGGAATTGTGGAGAAAAGCGATATTATCAAGAAGATGCTCCTTCGAGAGCTATTGACAGAGAAACAAGCGGATGAAACCCTCTCCAACCAAGAAATGCTGGAGATGGTGAACAAAGTAGTGCCTGCAGAGAGAAAAGCGGTAAAGATGATGGGTGAAAAATTATGGAAGAGACTTAACTCACTTTCCTCTATAACCCTTGCCGAGATAGAGGAGATGATAAGCCCTGAAGATTTAGTCTTTAGCATTAGAGAAAGAGACGGAAAAATCACCCAGCTTACAGCAGAAGAGATTGAACAGAAAACTCCTCAGGTTAACACCTCGGTCTACCTTTTTACCGCTGATGCTCACTACTACGCCTTGCCCAGGCTCTCCAGCGACAACGCCCAGGAAGAAGAGTACTTAACCGATACCATCTCTATATTGAGCGATGCATTAGATGGTTCAGGAAGACATTTGTTTAAGGTAATAGCAGTGGAGGTTGAAGACCCGGCTCAGGTGCTGGCCTTTAACACCCCTGAGGAACTTGTGGCTACCAAAGAGAACTTGCAAGGGCAAATGCGGAAGATACTCAGCCAACGGGGTGTGACCCAGATGGGGGATTTCGAGAATTCTTGGATTGATGATGTAGATTCGGTGTGGAAGATTGGCCAAGGCACCGTTATCCTCGGCACTGTCTTTATCGATTTAGGTGCTGACCCCAAGATGAAAATAGGCAGAAACTGTCATATCTTAGGCGAGGTGAGTATAGTCCACAGCAGTTTAGGCGATCATTGCACCGTAGAGAACTCGAAGCTGAAAAATGTAGTAGCCGGTGACCAGGTGGTGATTAGGGACTCTGTCATTACTTCTGATCGGTTGACAGTCATTCCCCCGGGAACTGAGGTGCTCCACGGAGACCTCTCAGTGCTCAACACAGCCTAAGAGCACAGTAATAACAAGTGTTGAGCTGCGGGCTATATATGCAGAGGCATTTCACCAGGGCCAGCTTGACAAAGAGGATATTGTCTATCGAAAGTTTCCAGTGATGCAAAAAACAATGGGCAAGAAGCTAAAAAATTGGATGAAGTTATTTGATGCCTCCGACGGCAAAATTTTACGGGTGTTGAGTGGAATATACGGGGAAGACCCGGCAGTGATAGAGCCTCGGAGGCAATTTTATCTTAACACCCTTTCCGGATTTGGCCACACATATGGATCAGAAGCAGAGGTCATAATTGTTAGAACCCCCGCCAGGGTCAACCTGATGGGGGTCCATATTGACCACCGAGGGGGCTACACCAACTACATCTGTATCGCCAGAGAGATATTGATGGTCTGTCAAAAGAGGGAAGACGACCGAGTGGTCCTGCATAACATAGATCCCCGGTTTGAATCTACTAGTTTTAATATCGGCCAGGAACTGCCTGAGAGCAAAAGGGATAACTGGATGAAATATATTGAACAGGTTGAGATTACCCCTGGTCACTGGAGCAACTATATCAAGGCAGCCGTTCTGCGGCTTCAGGAGAAATGTCAAGATAAGGCCCTGAAGGGAATGAATATTATGGTAAACGGCGATATTCCCTCTTCTGCCGGGCTTAGCTCATCTTCAGCCCTGGTGGTAGCAGCAGCTTTAGCCACGGTGAGGTTGAATGACTTGGATATTTCCAGAGAAGAGCTTGTGGAACTATGCGCCCAAGGAGAATGGTATGTGGGCACCCGGGGTGGAGCGGGAGACCAGGCCGCAATGCTCTTTGGAAGAAGAGGTTACATAACCCACATGAGATTTTTCCCCTTCAGACAAGAAGAGATAGAGTATATTCCCTTTCCCCCTGGTTATAAAGTACTTATCTGTAATTCATTGAGACACGCCAGCAAGTCGGGTTCAGAGCGCAGTGCGTTCAATCAAACCATCGCTGCCTACGAAATGGTGCTGATGTTGATAAGAGAGATTCTACTCAAAGAGAAGGGATATTCCCCTCAGTTTGTGAACGACAGGGTTAAACACCTTCGGGACGTGAATGAGAGAACCCTGGGAGTAGGGACAAAACAGATCTATGAAATACTCAGGCATTTGCCAGAGAGAATGACCCGCCAGGAGCTTTTGGCCAGGTTGCCTTCCCATCGGGAAAGGTTGCTTCAGATATTCAAGACGCATGAGGATCCTCCCGACGGATATAAGGTGAGGCAAGTTGGCCTGTTCGGACTGGCTGAGTGTCAGAGGGGTGAGATAACTGCTCGGTTGCTAAGAAATGGAGAAGTTGATAAATTTGGACAACTTATGTATATTTCCCACGACGGCGACCGGGCTGTCAGCTTCGCTGAAGACGGTACCAAGAAAAAGTGGGACAACCGGGCGGACGATGAATATTTAGACAGGTTAATTAGTGTCCTCGGAAATCCGGACCCGGAGGCAAGAAAGGGGGCGCGTCTGTATATACAGTCCGGCGGATATGGTGCCAGTTGTGAAGAGATGGATCAGATGGTGGACATCGCCCGCCGGATACCGGGAGTAATAGGAGCAGGTCTTACCGGAGCAGGACTTGGAGGCTGTATCCTGGTTCTGGTTAAGAATGAAAATGCTCAGGATGTTATAGATGTATTGACTGACAAATACTACCTCCCCCGGGGACTTTCCCCAGCAGCAGAGGTCTGTGTTTTCACCGAGGGGGCAGAGGTGATAGACAGTGGGAAGTGCGAAGAATGAAATGGCGGGGATTCCCCAAAGTTACCCTATCGTAATAAATCCCTTAACCTGATTTCACCACAGAGAC
>DAOWIT010000015.1 GCA_030640765.1 Candidatus Latescibacterota bacterium
ACTGCTTTGCCGGGAACCCAGGGGATCTACGGTTTTCTGATCGGGTTCTTAGTGATAATGAAACTGGGACTGATCGGTGCCCCCACGACGGACGTTCCTTTTTATCAGGTCATAACCGTAGGACAGGGATGGCAGATGTTTGCCAGTTGTCTTCCGGTGGCATTTGCTGGCCTTCTGTCGGCGATACATCAGGGCAGGGCCTGTGCCGCCGGCGTGGAGATGACCGCCAAACAGCCTGACCAGGCGGGAAAGGCTTTAGTGTTGGCGGTCTTCGTTGAATTCTACGCCGTGTTGGGCCTGCTGACATCGATCCTCTTGATCTTCAGAAATTGGTAATTGACGACTATTATGCCACTAAGGCACAAAGACACAAAGGAAACATCAGATAGAAGAGCAATTGTTGCTAAAAAATCGTAGATGCGGTATACTTGTTGAATTAAAAGAGTTACTATCTATCTTGGTGCTTTAGTGTCTTTGTGGCTGAACTGCCACGGTAATTCACATAGAAAGAAGAGAAACAATGCCGGTAAAAGCTATCACTGACAAGATAATAGGCGATGCTCAGGCTGAGTCCGACAAGATCATAAAACAAGCTGAGGCAGAGATAGCAGAGATAAAAAAGGACGCACAAGATGAAATAGACCTGATCGAAGCTGAAGCGACAAAACAGGCTATTTTACAAGCAGAGGAGGAAAAAGAGAGACTTATCTCGACAGCAGAGATGGGGCTAAAACAAGAATTCTTGAGAGAGAAACAGACACTTCTCGATGAGACCTTTCAGAGGGCGAGAGACAAAGTCCTTACTATGCGGCCTGAGCAATACAAGGAGCTTATGGGTGGTCTTTTGATCGCTGCTGCCGAAAGTGGCGATGCGGAGGTAATCGTCGCCGAATCGGATAAGGATAGAATAACCGCAGAGTTACTAGAGAAGGTTAACCAGAAACTTCAAGCCGGCGGAAAGAAAGGGAAGCTGAGACTCTCTGCAGAAAACAGAAATATCCCTGGCGGATTTGTGCTTCGAAAAGGAAGGAAGGAGATCAATTGTTCTCTGCAGACTATCTTTGCCACAGCCCGGATGGAATTAGAATCGGAGGTAGCAGCAATACTCTTTGCTGAGGAAAGAGGTAAAAATTTGCAGAATAAAGGCCGCCTGTAGCAATTCTGAACCCACCAAAAAACTACACTGTTTAGCCACGAAGACACAAAGGTACCAAGATTAAAATCTATATGTTCTTTTTGTGTCTTTGCGTCTTTATGGCTAAATTCTTAGTAACCGAGGAGAGATAAATGTCAAGCCAGAGGACGCATCGGATGGTCGGCGTTGTTGTTTTCTTTATTGCCTTTGGGGTTTATCTGAAGACAATGGCTCCCACGGTGCCCTTCTGGGACTGTGGGGAGTTCATCGCCACTTCCTATATTTTAGGGGTCCCGCATCCACCAGGTGCACCCCTGTTCACCTTGGTGGGAAGACTGTTCAGTTTGTTGCCTCTCCCCGGTGAGGTGGCGGTTCGGGTTAACTTAATCTCGGTGCTTACCAGTGCCTTGGCCGTCCTGCTGCTCTATCTGATTACCGTCAGATTGATCAAGCTGTGGCGGGGAGAACCGGTCTCTTTTTCCGAAAAGCTGGCTACTTGCGGTGGGGGAGTGATAGCTGCCCTTTCTCTTGCCTTCTCTGACACTTTCTGGTTTAACGCTGTAGAGGCGGAGGTGTATGCCCCGGCGATGTCTCTTCTGATGCTCGCCCTCTGGTTTTCTCTGCTCTGGTTGGAAAAGCACGACCAACCGGGTAGTCTGAAGTACCTGCTAATTATCGCCTTCATCTTTGGCATTGGAGGAGGGATACATATCCTCTGCTGGCTCACCGCCCCTACTATTCTGTTGATGATTCTACTTATTGATCCAAAGACCCTAAAGAACCCCAAGTTTTGGCTTTTTGGGGTATTTCTTTTTGCGCTGGGCTACTCCACCTATTTTTCACTATTTATAAGGTCGGGGTTGAATCCGGCTATCGACGAGAACAATCCGGAGACCCTGCGCAGCTTCATCGCCTTTCTACAGCGGAAGCAGTATGGGACCGAGAGTATAATTTTCTCTATATTTAGTCG
>DAOWIT010000116.1 GCA_030640765.1 Candidatus Latescibacterota bacterium
ATATAAGTCTTAGCTGTAAGCCCCAACTTAATAAGGACCTCTGTTGGGGCTTTTTTTCTTTAAATTAATAAAAGGACGCAGATTTTCGCCGATAACCGCAGAAAATAGTATTTATAATCTTGACAATCTGCATTTACCCCGTTTAGAGATTTATCTCTAACGGGGTTTATCTGCGTCCAATAAATGGAAATTCTTATGCCATAAATTTAGCATAGTCGAATTGTAAGAACAACAGCATTAAGTATCTTAGCGGAGGGGATTGATGAAAAAAAGTTTAACTAAATGTATAGTTTGGGGAACTATCTTTTTGTCCCTGAGTCTTATAGCAGGTTGCGGGCAAAATCAGATAAAAATCGAATTTAAAGCTCAGCCTAATCAAAAGGCAAGGTTGGTCACCAAGATAGGGGCAGCCGAGTTCAACCGCCTATTGTCAGATGGATATCTGTTCACAGATATGAAAAGTGGGAAATACCACTTCACTGTGGTAGCCGACGGATATTTCGAGACTAAGCAGTGTGATGTGAAGTTCGCGCCCTTGTTTCCCAATTCAGTCAAGACCTACGTGGTAAAATTTCACCTCCCTGTTGCCGACACCACCTGGCCGAGCGGAACAATAGTGTTCAATAGCGACAAACACGGAGCTGACAATTTAGAGATATATTCTATGCGACTGGGTGGCTCCAGGTTGACTAATTTGACTTCTCATAAAGGCTGCGATACCGAGCCTTCCTGGTCACCCGATGGCAGTAAGATAGTGTTTGTATCAGATAGAAATTCAAGCCTAATTTGCAGTTCTATTTACCTGATGGACGCCGATGGCTCCAACCAGACCAGATTGACCTTCAGCAAATCCAAGGATTACAGTCCCTGCTGGTCACCCGATGGCACCAGAATAGCCTTTTGCAGCCAAAGGACAGGCAAAGACCAGATATTTGTGATGAAAGCCAACGGCGATTCGGTCACTTGTCTAAGTGACGGCACTGCTTCGGACAAATTCCCCTGTTGGTCACCTGACGGTAAAATGATCATCTTCGTCAGCGACCGAGACGGCCGCCGAGGTGACAAAATTTACTCGATGAGGTGCGATGGATCCGATGTTACCCAACTGACCGACACGATAGAGATGGACTGGAATCCTGTCTGGTCGCCTGATGGAAACTGTATCCTGTTTGACTCCAGCAGAAAGGGAGGACGAGATATATTTCTGATGAAAAGTGACGGTCAGTGGCCGACAAGATTGACCTTAACCTCTGAGAACTACGAATGGCAACCGGTGTGCTTGTCTACTGGGCAGGGTTTTCTCACCGCCGCCGACTTAGAAGGCAATTACGATATTTATCTGATTAACCTCTCTGGCGATCGCATTGTAAACTTAACCAAAACAAAAGACTGGAGTGAACGCAACCCCAGTTGGAGGCCGTTTTAATCGGAAATCAACTAATTGAGGAAACATTCTCACGGCAGAGCTCCAATGCCTAAGGGAAGTACTTCCAAAATCTGCTTCAGGAGGTGATAACTTATGCAAAACAGGATTTGGGGATCCTGTCTGTCAAATAGAATTGGCCTGCTATGGGGCGGTCTGTTCTTGCTGTTTCTCATCGGTTGTGCCGCCACACAGGTGCAGCCCCCGTCTATTCCAGCCGGGAAAACTATGCTGGTACTTGAGGCCGCTGGAGTTGAACGTCTCAACTTCGCCGTTTTTGACCAAGGTACGGGCGAAAAAGTCGCAGAAGCTTCAGGACTTATGGCCTTTGTCTCGCCAGGAACTTATAAGGTGGTAATTCAAACAGATATAGACCAGCCGGTCGTTATCGACAGCGTGACGATCAAAACGGAACTGGAAAAACACCTACAGGTTCCGGTGGGAAGATTCATAATGACTGTCTCTGAGGAGTACACAGACGAACAGGGCGACAAGAAGATTTCCAGAGTACGACCCCGATTCACTATATACGACTACACTATGAGTCGTCCTTTAGCCAAAGGAGTAACCACTTTTCCGCCCAAGCGATATGTCCTTCCTCTTGGGGACTATAAGGTGAGCATTGAACTGATGGGAACTCTCGAACAGCGCATTATCAAGGAAGCAAAAATAAGGTTTGGCAGGATATACCCAATAGATTTTCAGTTTACCAGCAGATGAGAGTGAACTGCACCAGGAGAAGTTACACTGCAAGAAAAACGGCCCAACCAAGATGGGCCGTTTTTTGCTATAATCTCCGGCAAAGAATCACCTTTCTTTTAGAAATGGGTTCTCTCTCCGTTCTTGTCCCACGGTAGTGATCTCTCCATGCCCAGGATAGACTACTGTTTCCTCACCAAGTACCAACAGTTTCTGGTAAATAGATTCCAGCAGTAGCTCCAGTGAGGCACCAGGAAAATCCGCTCTTCCTATGCTTCCCTGAAACAGGGTATCACCGACAAAAACGGCCTTGCCAGGCACCAACAGGCTAATCCCGCCAGGGGAATGTCCCGGGGTGAAAAGCACTTTAAGACTCAACCCACCTACTCTTACCACATTGCCCTCTTCCAAGAGAATATCGGCAGGTGGCAAGACAATCGGCGAAGAGAAAAAAGAGGAGAGATTTGCCACCGGGTCGGTCAACAGAGGGGCGCCCAACCGGTGAATGAGTATCTGCGCCCCGGTCTGCTCCTTAATCTCTCGATTGGCACCTGTGTGGTCGCAGTGACCGTGGGTGTTTATGATTTTGCTGACTCTAAGCTTCTTCTGTTCTATTACTTGCAGAATTTCTCTGGCATTGGCCCCGGGGTCGATAACTACTGCCTCTTCACCCTCAGCGGCGGCCACAAGATAGCAATTCGTCCCAAACTCGCTCACCACTATTCTCTCAATCAGCAATTGTTCCCTCCTGTATTACAAACCCGCGTAACGTTGTTTTTTTGACAAGGTTCTTGTTTTACAATCCCTGAAATCCGCGTAATCCGCGGTTATTTTCTGGGGAGGATCTGGACTTTCCCCCCCTTTTGCAAAGGGGGGCAGGGGGGATTTGAAAAAGCGTTCAGCTAAAATAATGTAAACTATATTATGCTCCCCGTAATAATTCGCCTTCTGACCACTTACAGTCCCAACTGATCGCTTATCGCCTGCATTGCTCTCAGGCTCATCTCTACAAACTCCTCCAGACTCAAACCTAAGTTCTTGCATTCCAGGATAACCTGGCGATCTACAT
>DAOWIT010000041.1 GCA_030640765.1 Candidatus Latescibacterota bacterium
ACAAGCAGTTCTCTTTGTTCCCGCAATTCTCGTTCTATCCTTTGATATTGCTGCTGATAAATGGAAAGCTTCTCCCACTCTATCCTAAGCTCGGTTAAACGAGGATCCTGATCTGAAAGCTCGCCTACCTGTTTCCGACTTCTTTTGACTTCTGTTAGGAAAGTGGACTGCTCTTTTCCTTCCAGCAGGTTTGCCACACCACTGAGGTCACGCTCTAAGGTCTCATAATCACTCCGTTTCTCTTTTATCTGTTCTATGCAGTCCTCTGCAGCTTTTACAGAATGGTTTCCTTCTATTTCGGGGCACCATTTTTTCAGGGTTTGGAAAACCTCCTTCCCCAGGAGTTCGCTCTTTTGGTTCAAATCCTCCCCCCTACCCTGTTTCTTGGTTACCTCCTCCTGGAGCTGCTTTGTTCTTTCCCCAAACTGCTGGAAAGCGATGAGCCTTTCGTACAACTGGTCGTAGTTCTGGCAGGCTGTACCCTGGAAGAGCTTCGCCTCTGCCTCGGTGTAAAAATCTACCCAAGGTCTCAGTGACTCTTTTGTTTCTCGAAAATCGGAAGTTCTCTGTAACTTCTTTGGTAGCTCTGGCTGTGCTAAACCAGGGATTCTACGCAGAGCTGGCTCTGCCTTGGTGAAATCACCGATCATCTCTTCAGCACAGATGCAAAGTCTGGTTTTGCAGTCTTCGATTTTTCGCTCAAGTGCTTTCAGGGTTTCCATCTCTTTTTTGAGTTTGAACCGGAAGAGCACGGCTGTCCCCGCAAACAGAACAGCAATTACCACCACCCATAGAGGAAACCAAAACAGCAAAAGAAGATTAGCTAAACAAAGACCTACACTCATCTTTAACAGTAACTTTGTGTGGCCTAAGCGACTTTCTGTCTGAGATATCTTGATTGTGCCCTCCTGGTATTGAGGTTCCTGCTGAGAGAGGATATCCTGGCAGTGGTGGAGCTTCTGTTCCAGGTCCCTCAGAGTGCGAATATCCGCCACTGAAACCCTAAAGTAAAGCTCCGGGTAGGCTGCAGCCTCTGCCTCACAGGAGGTTAACCGTCTCTTAAGCTCCTCAATGTCTCTCTGAACCTGACTTGTCAGAATGTCGTTCTTTTTCACCTCCGCCAATTTGGATTGAAGCTCCTTTAAGTGCCGGAGATCTATTTGGTTATATTGGAGCAACTCATTTCGCTTTTCCTCCAAGAATTGGATCAACTCAGTATCGGAGATTTGCTCCTGGTACTTCTTCTCGTAGGAAACTTCGAGACGTTCTGCCTCATCCCGCCTTCTTTCCAGATCCAGGAGTCTGGCTTTTTTCACTCGGTAGTCCCACTGCCTTTTCTGGTGTTTAAGTTTCTCCACCCTCTGTTTTAGAGTCTTTATCTCTTCCAGCACTTTTTCTAGTTCAGTGTGTAAGGCTTTAAGGCTCTGGCACTGCTGTTCCAGCTCTTGCATCCGGCTGGCCGCTTTGCCCGCTACAGTTCCTGCACCTCGGTCGGTCTTGCCTATCTCCCTCTCCAAACGGCTCTCCAGCTTTGCCAGGGCCTTTTCTAATCCCATATCCTCCTTTCCGGTGGTCACCAGAGATTTTATCTTCTCGGTAACGCCTTTCCTCACCTTGTCGTCGCCGATTTCGACTACTTGGAGTTGCTTCACTACCGGGATACCCTCGAAGCTCTCTCTGGTCATATTCAGTTGTGTTTCGGCAATCAGAGGACCCTGTCGGCTGCTGGGGTAGCTGTCCGTAACCTCCTCGTTAGAAGGTTTAAGGAAAAGCCTCACTATGTCGGTCCTGGAGGTCCCTCCTTTTATCTGTTTATGGAGCTCAAACTCTTCCCCGTTGGCCAGAGAGTATTTCAGATTTCCCCCATAGATTTCACAGCCCCAGGGTTTAAATCTCTGGCGCAGAGTTTTTTGAGTGAAGGGGAAAAGGATAGCAGTTATGAAGTTCTGCAGGGTGGTTTTGCCCTCATCATTGGGGGCCAAAATGAGGTTAAACTGATCCTCCAGAGGCAACCGAATCTCCTTAAGACAGCCGAACCCTGCCACAAATATCTCTTTAAATCTCATAGCCTCTTATCTGTCCTCTTAACAGTGCATCCAGCCCCAACACTTCTGCCTCTTCCAGCACCTGCATATCGCGTGAATTGGGTTCACACCGAACCCTGGCTTCTTGGAGTTGTTCATGGAAACGGAGTGCCAACAGGTTATCCATCTGCTCCAGCCGATAGTCGGGACGGGTCCTGTTCTCGATCTCGCTGGCGAAGAACCAATCTTTGACGCTTTCTCGCAGACTTTCCAGCTCAAACTCTAAGGCGGGGTCTGGGTAGCCCTCCAGGATGATCTTCACCACCTCATCTTGATTAGCTAAAACCTTTATCCGTTCCAGGATCTGGTTTCTGTCCCTGAACCCATTACAGTCTATGACCTCCTCTCGGTATTGTCGGCTTTGAACCTGGATTTTCTCTACCTGGATGGAGCTACCCTTCTCCAGCTTTACCTCCAGGATGTATTTGGGACCGGTTTCATCGAGCTTCGTGGGTTCAGGACATCCGGGATAGTAACCATTCATCTCTTTTTGTTGGAAGGGAACTGAGCGAAAGCCGTGGTAGTGACCTAAGGCGTAGTAGTCAGCACCACAGGAGAGAATATCCTCGGAAGAGAAAGGAAGCCAGCTTCCCCACTGCTCCGCCGCTCTTCTATCGGTTGCCTCGGAACCGTGAAACAGGACAATATGCATTCTCTCATCCTGCGGAACACTGTAATTACGCAGCAGGTTATGGAAGCCGCTCTGTTGGGTAGCCGATGCGCCGTGAATCACCACCCCTTTATGCTTTATCTCTATGCTCTGAAATTGTCCTTCCTGGAAAATATGTACATTAGAAGGCCATTCCCAGGTAAGATAAGGAGAACCGGTAACCAAGAGGTCATGGTTGCCAGCAACCACAAATACTGGCAGCGGATAGATTCTCTCCAATTGCCGGACGATAAAATTGATAGTGTCGGGGGAGAAGTGGGTCTGTTCAAACATATCGCCAGCAATCAGTAAAAAGTCGGGAGCAGTTTGTTCTGTCGCGTCTATAATCCTGGCAAAGCACTCTCGGTGCTCTGCTCTTCTCTGTTTGCGTTTGGACTTATCTCTGATCCCGCTGAATCTGGTATCTAAATGGATATCGGCAGTGTGGAGAAATTTAACCATAATAATATGTCATTTCGAGCACAGCGAGAAATCTGTTAGCAGCGAATTGATGGAAAGGTCACCATTATTAAAAACTCACAGCTCATCGTACAAGTCTTTCCATGATGGATTCATTGATTCAATCAATGCGATTTTCTTTTCGCGACGCCATTTCTTGAGTTGCTTTTCTCGCTCAATGGCGACCCGAACATCACTGGTTACTTCATAATAAACCAGCTTTTTAGCACGATATTTTTCGGCGAATCCTTCTATTAACCCCTGTTTATGCTCCCAAGCTCTCCGCTTTAAATTATTTGTCACACCTATATAAAGAACTCTTGAAATGCTGGATAGAATGTAGACGTAATATTGCTTGGGTTGCACAGGTTACTTCCTCGGAGCTTGTGATGGCAGATAGACAATTTTTCCAATGTGTCATTTCGAGCGCAGCGAGAAATCTGTTGGACGTTGAGAGTGAACACAGATTCCTCCCTTCGGTCGGAATGACAACTCTGTCTTGATTCGGAAGATCGATGTACTCCACCAAACATCTGCCTCATTTGCTTTCGGTGACGTTCTGCGTTTAATGCATTTGATGTATCATCCAGATAAGAATATACTGTAAAGAGATTTCCTATACCATACGTTCCACTATCTAGCCGCTTCATTTCATTTCTTCCCCTCATAGGGGCATATCCCTCGGTAGGGACAAAATTCGCAGGCCATATACTGAGGAGAGGGAGTAAAATCCCGCTGCTTTACTCGCTCCACTACCAGTTCGATCTTTGCTTCCGTCTTCTCAATTTGCCTCTCCAGGTTCTTCAACTTTCCTACCAATCCTGTCTCTAAGAATCTAAGCTCAACACTGGCAGGCAACTGGTCAAATTGTTTCCGGTAAGCCATTGCATAGATGGGAAGCTGGACGCTGTTCCTGGCCTCATTGTCTGCTCTGGCTTGGTCTCGCACCTCGGAGGTCTTGTAGTCAATGATCACTCCCCCCTCCTGGGTCACATCCACCCTGTCCCATCGGCCAATCAGTTTTATATTTTCTCGGACAAAGGAGAACTTCTCCTCCACATAGTTGGGAACCTCATCTTTCTGTTGCTCCTGTTCAAAAAACCTTTTTAAGACTTCTTTGCCTTGAGCTAACCTTCTTTCCTCGTGCTCTCGGGTGAGAAACCCCTCACTGCTCCAAGAGTTCTCGAAGACGGCAATAACCTGCTCTAAGCCAATCTCCCTGCCCTGTTTTTTGACCTGATAATACTCAGCTACTGCCCTGTGGATGGCCTTGCCGTAAATCATTGTGTGATGCTGAGGGATAGGAACTCGCAGGATATGAATATATTTGTATTTCAACGGGCAGGTCAAATAGTCGTCCACTTGCTGGCTAGAGAGGGTGAACAGGCCGTCGCTGGCCGGCAAATACCGGGCGTCTCTCTCTACGGCAGCACCAAATCTGTTGATCACCTCAATACTGGTTGCCTTATGAGGAATAATCTCTTCTTTCTTAAGATCTAAGGCCTCGATAACAAACTGGCTCACCTTCTTGGGCTTCTTCAGCCCCACATCCCGGCTGGAGATGAGGATAAGCTCCTCCTTGGCTCTGGTCATCCCCACATAGAAAAGGCGTCTCTCCTCCTCCAAGTGGAAATCTCTGGAGGGCAGCGTCTCTTTAATCAGTTCATCCGGAAGCGCTATCTCTCTGCCCCTTTTCCTTCCTTTCTCGCTGGGGAATCTACCGTGAACTAAGCAGGCAAGGAACACTACTCGGAACTCCAGCCCTTTCGCCCGGTGGACGGTGAGGACATTCACTGCATCCAGATCGAAGTCGGCCTCGGCCACAGGGGGATTGTCGCCCGACTCCCGGAGCATCTCCAGATATTCCAGGGTGAACGGCACCCGGTCGTGTTCTACAAACTCGCTCACCTTCTCCAATACTTGAAAGAACTGGGCGATGTTCTTCACCTGGACCTCGTTGCGGACAGAGCTCTCTGAGGTAAGCCTCTTTAGCCATCCGGTGCGGGTGAGGAATTCATAGAGAAGCTTTCCTGTGGAAGTTTTCATACTCAACTGGTTGAAATAGTCAATGTCGGTCAGGATCTTCTCCACCGTTGCCTTGCCCTCAGCGGATATCTCTTTTAGTTGACTTAGGTTGAGGAACACCTGACGAAGTGGGATTCTGCTCTTGTGGGCATATCCGAGGCAACGACTCATATCCAAGGGATTAATCTGATAAACCGGAGAGGAGGCGAGGTGATAGAGGCTGGCATGGTCGTCGGGGTCCCTGATCACTTTAAGCAGACTCAACAGAATCTTTATCTCCTCTCGATCATAGAGCCCCTGGTTGCCGCTGAACCGCCAAGGGATTCCCTTCATATTCAACGCCCGTAGGAGGGGATCGGCGTGGCTGTTGGCCCGAACTAACACGGCAAAATCGCTGTAATTATAGCCCCCCCGATCCATTCGTTCCTGGATCATCCGGGCTACTGCATCGGCCTCGCTGGAGAGAGTGTCGTAGTGGAAATGGTGCACCGGCAAACCATCACCGCCGATGCCAGTGATGTGTTTGTCGATATTCCTCTGGACCTCTAAGCGATTGGGATTGTTGTGCGAAATCAGGCGATAGGCGGTATCTAATATAAGCTGGGTAGAGCGATAGTTCTTAGTTAACACTATCTGTTTCGCATCGGGGTAGACATCACAAAAGGAGAGGATGTTAGTGATGGCGGCGCCGCGGAATTTATAGATGCTCTGATCATCGTCTCCCACCACGGTTATGTTTTGATGTTTGGCGGCGAGCAGTTTAACCAATTGAAACTGCGAGTAGTTTGTGTCCTGAAACTCGTCTACCAGGATGTATTTGAACTTCGACTGTAATTCCTCCAAGACATTTGGCCGGGCCCTCAGAAGCTTTAAGGGAAGCGAGATAAGTCCGGGTATATCAATGAATCCGGTTTGGAGAAGCAGTTCTTCATATTTTTGGTAGAACCGGGCAAGCTCTGCTGCCTTTTCTGTCTCTTCTATTAGAGGCTCATCCTTTGGATTAGCCTGTGCCCTTTGTTTAAGCAGTTCAGTGTACTGGTTGTACTCCTCCTGGGTAATATCTTCATCTTTGGCCCGACTTATGAGATTGACCATAGCGGAGAGGAACTTGGTGGGATTGGAAAGGGGACGATAATAGGAGAGCGGTAGCTCAAACAGGTGCTGCCTGAGATGGATCATGACCTCTGGGGTGGTGAGCATTCTGAAATCAGGGTCCATCCCGATCTGCAGGCCGTATTCTCGTAAGAGTTTTTGTCCAAACGAATGGAAGGTACCTATCTGAACATTAACAAAACCATAGGGGACAAGGATATCTACCCTTTCCTCCATCTCTTGGGCAGCCTTGTCGGTGAAGGTAAGGGCCAGGATCTCCTCTGGTCTGGCCATCTTCTGGGCAATAAGGTAGGCAATGCGGCTGGTGATGACCAGGGTCTTGCCCGTTCCTGGCCCGGCGATAACCAGCAAAGGACCTTCGGCGTGCGTGATCACCTCTCGTTGTCTGTCGTCTAAGTCCTCTAATAAGTCAGAATCTTTTACCATCGGGAAAATCCTCAAGATTTCTGGCACTTAAGCTTTTTGCCATAGTGAAGGCTGCACCAGAGTTGTTCGAATCCTGCAGACTCATACATTCTTCTGGCAGGAACGTTATCCTGCGAGGTGACCAACAACGCTATTTCCATTCCTTCTTTCTTTAGTTCTTCTAAGACCTTGTAGTGCAGGGTCTTTCCTATACCCCTTCCCCGCCAGTTAGGATGGACAGCATTGTTAAGCACATCTCCGATTTTCCTCTCATTATCGAGTGAGTAACTGGCATAACCCACTATTTTGCTATTTTCCTCTGCCACAAGGACCCAGTTGGGATGTTTGTCTATGAATTCTTTAACTAACTGACTCTTGCATTCCCACCAGTCTTTTTCTCTCTTCCCGAATTTTTTCTCAACAGCCTGGTCAAAAGAGGAATTGTCCCAGACCTCTTTCGTCATCTGGAGAATAGCCTCCAGATCCTTTTTCTTAAACTTCCTGATAACCATTATCTTGCCCCCCCCCATGTTTCTATAAACTGTAGGGGTTTCTTAGGTGGATAAGTTGCCTCGAGTTCAACAGCCACCTCGGCCGGGATTTTAAATCTGCGCTGCCTTTAGATTCTACTAAGTGTTTTCTCTGCCTCTTATATTTTTTGTATATAATTGTAAAATTATCTTTTATCTTACCATAATTCTTCCAGACAACTTCGAA
>DAOWIT010000092.1 GCA_030640765.1 Candidatus Latescibacterota bacterium
GCTCCGTGAGGAATCTGATGTATTGATGAATTACAGTAGCTTATCAGATGCTTCGACAAGCTCAGCATGACAATAAAGGACTTTTTACCAGTCAATCAAGATTGATTTTCCAGGAAAACTGTAAAAAAAGGAGAAACATAAGATATGGAAAAGATAAGAGTAGGATTCATTGGGTGTGGTGGCAACGCTCGAGGGCATATAGGAAGAATGCTCACTATGCCAGAGGCAGAGATAGTTGCCCTGGCGGATGTGAGTCAGGATAGCCTGAAAAAAGTCTGGGAGGATTATCCCCAGCTCAAGGAGCTGCCCTCTTTCTCAGATTACCGGCAGATGCTGGAAGGGTTAGAACTGGATGCAGTGGAGATTTCCACCCCTCACACCCTTCATTTCCAACAGGCGATGGATTCGCTCCGAAAAGGGCTGCATGTACTGGTGGAGAAACCAATGGTTTGCACCACTGAGCACGCCCAACAGATTGTGGAAGAGGTAGAAAAAAGCGAGAATATCTTCCTTATTTCGTATCAGCGCCATTTTGAGCCTACCTTCCGCTATGTGCGGAATCAGATCAGGACCGGGGAACTGGGCGAAGTGCAGTTCATCTCTGCTTTTCTCTGCCAGGACTGGTATCGGGCACAGAGAGGAACTTGGCGACAGCAGTTGGCCCTCTCCGGAGGAGGTCAATTGAACGACTCCGGCAGCCATCTTTTGGACATCCTCCTGTGGATGACCGGACTGGAACCTGACGGGGTAACTGCCTACATCGACAATTTTGATACCGAGGTGGATATCAATTCTGCCTTGAATGTAAAATTCACTAACGGGGCGATTGGCAACATCTCTGTGCTGGGCAACTCTCCCAGTTTCCGAGAGGACATAGAGATATGGGGCTCGAAGGCGGCGGTCCATTATTACAATGGGGATCTCACCTACATCTGCGCCGGTGTCCCTGAACCCTTCCAACCTACGGGACTTCCCTACCGGTCTAACCCTGACCAGAACTTTATCGATGCCATTTTGGGCAGAGATGAGGTTCAGGCCCCGGCTATCTGCGGCCTTCGAGTAGCCCAGCTCACCCAGACCGCCTGGGAATCCGCCCGAACTGGCCAACCAGTGAAGGTAAAACATTAGAAATTGCCCCAAAGTGTCTTGAGTTCAAAAATTGCCAAAATTAAACTTCAAACAAATATTGCCAAGCTTGTCAAGAATTTGAAATTTCGGCAATTTTTGAGCTTTTTGAAACTGAGGTAAGGAGGAACCGATGGAGATAAAGGTAACACCAGGCGATATTGTCCAGATAGAAAGCGATGCCCTTATTGTTAATCTCTTTGAAGGAGTCGAGCATCCCGGTGGTGCCACCGGCGCCGTGGACAAGGCCCTTGGCGGGGCCATATCAATCCTAATCAAAGAAGGGGAATTCAAAGGCGAACTGAACCGGACAGCGGTGATTCACTCTCTGGGTAGAATCCCAGCTAAGAGAGTAATAGTTGCAGGTTTAGGAAAATCAGAAGAGTTCACGGCTGACAAGATAAGGCAGGTGAGTGCCACCAGCCTGAGGGAAGCAAGGGCACTGGGGGCAAAATCAGTGAGCACCATCGTCCACGGGGCTGGAATTGCAGGCTTTGCCCCCCGAGATGCATCCCAGGCGCTAACAGAAGGGGCGATATTGGGACTCTACAAATTCGACAAGTATCTGGAAAAGAAAGAGAAAAAAGAGATAGAAAAACTCCTGGTAGTCGAGTTTGACGAAAAGAAGATCCCCGAGGTGGAGAGAGGGGTAGAGAGGGGCAAGATTTTCGCCCAAGCCCAGAATATGGTCCGGAACTTAGTTAACGAGCCCAGCAATCAGATGACCCCACGGGTGCTGACAGAAAGGGCCAGAGAGGTAACGGAGAGATTCTCCCTGGGGATTGAGGTCTTGGCCGAAGAAGAGCTGCGGAAAATGGGTGCGGGAGCTTTCTTAGCAGTGGCTAAAGGCAGTGAGGAGCCCTGTCGCCTTATTGTGATGCGCTATGAGACGGACCCTCAGGCGGATACAGTGGTCCTGATCGGCAAGGGCATCACCTTCGACAGCGGGGGAGTCTCTATCAAACCCTCCAAGGGGATGGAGGAGATGAAGGCCGATATGGCAGGTGGGGCGGCAGTGATCGGAGCAATGCAGATTTTAGCCCAGCTTAAGCCCCGGGTGAATGTACTGGGGATAATCCCAGCCACCGAGAATATGCCCAGTGGCCATGCCCTTAAACCCGGAGATGTGATAGAAAATCTGGGAGGAAAGAGTATCGAGATAATCTCCACCGATGCCGAAGGCAGGCTGATTTTAGCCGATGCTCTGACCTATGCCCAAAGACTGGGTGCGGACAAGATCATCGACATAGCTACCCTCACCGGAGGCTGTATCATTGCCTTGGGTAACCTTACCGCTGCCCTGTTAGGGTCAGACCAGAAATTGGTAGACCTGCTGGTCGACACCTCCAAGGAGACAGGAGAGAAGATGTGGCAACTGCCCCTGTTTGAGGAATATTTTGACCAGATAAAGAGTGATATTGCTGATGTTAAGAACAGTGGCGGCAGAGAGGCCTCGACCATAACCGGGGGGATGTTTCTGAAACAGTTTGTGGACAAGACCCCCTGGGTCCACATTGACATAGCGGGCAAAGAGCTCACCGATAAGCAGAAGGGCTACTTGGTGAAGGGGGCTACTGGCTATGGAACCAGGACCCTGGCAGCGGCAGTGCTGAAGATATGAAACGCCTGGGAAGAGAAGAGAGATGAGTTTGATAGATAGATGGCAGAAGGAAGGCAGAATTCTTAGTATTGCTCACCGAGGGGCCTCGGGACAAGCTCCAGAGAACACCCTGGCGGCATTTAGCAAGGCGCTGGAGATTGGCGCAGATGCGATAGAGCTCGATCTGCACCGAACCAGAGATGGCCACTTAGTGGTAATTCACAACGGTATAGTAGACCGCACTACCGGCAACAGAGGTATAGTGGCCGATATGAGCCTCAAAGAATTAAAAAGCTTGGATGCCGGTTTTCAGTTTCACCCTGATTTCTCAGACCAACAAATACCTACTTTTCAGGAGGTTATAGAACTGGTTAAGGGAAAGGCTAAGATATGTGCAGAACTTAAGGTTAAAGGACTTGAGGAAGATGTAGTTCAAACAATTGAGCAAAATAACATAAAAGATGAGATCATCGTCATCTCTTTTCTTCATCAAAGCCTGAACAAGGTTAAACAGTTAGATGCTCAGATCTCAACCGGTATGTTAGTAGGCATTAAGAAAGTGACACGGGCTCCACTTTTGGTGCGAAAAGCGAGGGAAATCAGTGCCGATGTCGTTATGCTCCCGTGGAGTTTCACCACAGCTGAGCTGGTAGAAGGGGTGCATAAAGAAGGTCTTTTTATCACCGTCTGGACAGTAGATGAACCATCAGAGATGAACCGCTTGATAAAAATAGGGGTGGACGGGATAGCCACGAACTATCCGGAAAGGCTCAAGGAAGTGTTGGGGTAAGGCATTTTACCAGATGCGGAAAGGCAACCACGAATTTCACGAATGAACACGAATTATTTCGGGAAATCAAGAACACCTATTTCAACGTTATTTGAGAGAAAATTATCTTGACTTTGTTGGATTAGAACAGAGTGTCTAAGAGACGAAAAGAAGCGATTTTGTTTGGCATTTGGGCTTTGGATTTTGTCATTAGTCTAAAGGGGGTGCTTGACGGTGAAGGAGATCATAGCTCTGTTCTTAACACTGGGAGCACTGGGTTTGCTTGTACTGAGCTGTAGGGGAGAAGAATCAGCCGCAGCGATCAGACCGCCAGCGGTAGCGGGCAGCTTCTATTCTGATTCACCATCTGAACTAAAAAAAACGGTAGAGGGGTTTCTCGCCCGGGCAACCGATGCAGAGATAGAGGGCCAGATAGTGGCTCTACTGTCGCCTCATGCCGGATATGTCTTCTCCGGACAAGTGGCAGCTTACTCATACAAGCAACTGAAGAACAGGGAGTTTGATGATGTCATAATTATTGGGCCCAGCCATTGCCTCTACTTAAAGGGCGCTTCTGTGGGCAGTTGGGATTACTACCAGACACCACTGGGAAAGGTGGAAGTGGATATGGAACTGGTAAAAAAGCTTAAGGCTGCCGATTCCAAAATCAAGTTCACCCCTGCTGCCCACTCTCGAGAACATGCGGTGGAGGTTCAGTTGCCCTTTCTCCAGTACGTATTGGGGAAATTCAAGCTTGTACCCATCATTATGGGGAATTCCAGTCCAGAGAACTGCCAGATGTTGAGCGACGCCCTAATTAAGACGATAGGAAGCAAAAAGGTGTTGCTGGTGGCAAGCTCCGATATGTCCCACTATCCCCGCTACGAGGATGCCTGTCGGGTAGATCGACAAACCCTGGAGGTGATTGAGTCCCTTGCCCCACTCAAACTTCTGCAGTCCAGCAGACAGATTTTAGGTCAAGGAATCCCCAACCTTGACTGTACGCTCTGTGGACTGGGACCGGTAACGACAGTGTTGATGACCGCCAAGAGATTGGGAGCAACCGAGGTGAAGGTTCTCAAATACGCCAACTCCGGTGATGTGACTGTAATGGGGAGGACTAACCGCAACAGAGTAGTAGGTTACGGATCAGTAGCAGTTTATAAATCAAATAAGTTAGAGATGAAGGGGCAAAAAAGGGCTGGGGACTTCACCCTCACCGAGGAGCAGAAAGTAACCCTTTTGCAAATCGCCCGAAGGACACTTAGCTATTGTTTGAGGAAAGAGAAGATCCCTGAATTCCAGGTTCAGGATCCCGGTCTTCGCCAAAAAAGGGGCGTTTTTGTCACTTTGACCAACAGGGGAAGACTTCGGGGTTGTATAGGACATTTTGCCCCTGATACTCCTTTGTACAGGCTCGTCTCCCAGATGACCATTGCCGCTGCCACCCAGGATTACAGATTTGCCTACAACCTCATCACAGTGGATGAGCTTCCGGAGATAAGAATCGAGATATCTGTGCTTTCCCCGATGAGGAGGATAAAAAGCATAGATGAGATAAGGATGGGGGTAGACGGCATCTATGTAAAGATGGGAAACCGGGTGGGTACTTTTCTCCCCCAGGTGGCCACTGAGACTGGATGGAGTAAGATCGAATTCTTGGAGCGGTGTTGTTTTGACAAGGCAGGGCTTTCCCTTGATGCCTGGAAGAAGGGGGCAGAAATCCATACTTACACTGCCCTGGTGTTTCACGAATCTGAGAAGAAATAAGTAGTAGGGTGGGTTAAGCGCAGCGAACCCAACAAAACAGGGGTGTTGAGTTTCGTTCCTCAGCACTCGGATTGCGTTATAAATGCAGATGCTTACACCGCTGAGGTTCCCCCTGCTGCGCCGAAGTGATCGGTTAACTGGTTAATTGGTGGTTAGATTCTGTCGAAAAATTAAGATCTTGTGGGGAATCTGACCGTAGCCAACCGAATCTGGCTCAGACCTCAGAGGCGTGAACCGGCCTTAATGTAAAAACGACCCGCCGGGTCGTCTCTACGATATTATCCTGTTCGCGTTCAACTACCCCGTTTTTCGGCAGAATGTGGTTGCTGGGTTCAATGACGATTATTTACTCAATTCGAGGAGGTTTTCATGAACATCCTTGCCATAGGGGCTCATCCTGACGACATAGAGTTTCTTTGCGCTGCCACACTGGCTAAATATGTTAAAGCCGGAAATAGAGTTTTTATGTGCCATCTCTGCACTGGCGATAAGGGCCACTTCGAGATCCCTCCGGAAGAGCTCAGGGAAATAAGGGATAAGGAGGCAGAAAAGGCGGCTGCAGTAATAGGTGCTAAGCACTTAAAGCTGGATTTCCCCGACTGTGAGCTTCATTATAATCTGGAGAGTGTGACCAAGACAGTAGAGGTAATACGCCAGGCCCGGCCTGATGTGATCATCACCCACTCTCCTTCTGATTATATGCCCGATCATGTGATCACCAGCCAGGTGGTCTTTGACGCCAGCTTTCACGCTACTTTGCCGAATTTTTCCGCCGGAGGAGAGCCCACCAGCGTGATCCCTCCCATCTATTATATGGATACTTTAGCCGGAGTAGAGTTCCTCCCAGAAGAATATGTGGATGTTACTGAGACGATGGAGACTAAACGGCAGATGCTTCTTTGCCACCAGAGCCAGTATCAGTGGCTTAAAGAACACGATAATATCGATACCATTGAGTTTATCGAAACAATGGCTCGAATGCGCGGCCTGCAGTGCGGAGCTAAATATGCGGAGGGATTTAGACGATGTAAGGTCTGGGGAAGGAATCCCACCAGCAGATTGCTTCCTTAATGGATATCTCTGGATCAAGGTCTATGCATTTGTAAGAGGTCAAAATCCCATTGTTCCACTAAACTCTTTTTGGTTTATTAGGTCTTTATTCAGATAGAGGTTTTTTCAGCACAATATCGATCAACCTGAAGGTATAGTCTGCCGGATAGCGTACTATCTCAGTTCCAGGGTCTTCATAGTCCAAACCGCCACCCCTGATGACTACCTTATAGGGAGTATGCTTAAGGCGAGATGTATCTCCAATCCTGAAGTAGGCTGTATTCTCGTATAGTCCACTCATCAGACTGCCGGGCATATAGTATCCACTGGTCATATTGTAAACCCACTTTTGGATATTTCTAATGTATTTCCTGGCTTCTTCTACGGATTCGAATTCTGGCGGTTCTTGCATCAAAGCACTTTGAGTCCAAGCATCATGCTGTCCCTTCAGGTTGTCGATTCTTTGCCTCTTGATCAATTGCGGGGCCCGAGTTTTGCGATCCGTAAGTTTTTCGCCAGGACCCCACCACTCGACGATGTTGTAGTTCCAACCTGAGCATCCTGAGCCCACTACCGTCACTGAAATGATGGGTTTTTCCTCTACGATTGTTATACTCCCCACATCAGCGAGAAGCTCCACCCCCTTAGCAGCGCCAACTTCCAGCCAGCCGTCTATTTTGACATTCTTATATCGGAAGGGAGTTGTGTACACATGATGTTCTGTTTCAAAAATTTCCACCTCCCGTAATTCACCCAATTGATCGTCATCTTGAGGAGAA
>DAOWIT010000057.1 GCA_030640765.1 Candidatus Latescibacterota bacterium
ATTAAGATAATTCCCACTATAAGGCGAATCACCCTCTTTCGTTTTGTCTGTTTCTGCCCGACAATCTCGGCGCTAAACGTAGCTGTGTCGGCCACAGCGCCTGCTTTTGGCTCAGGAGCTGAGCTCCGTTCAACCTTATAACCAAGGTCTTCTATCACATCTCCCAGTGCCCTAAATAGTTTTTGGGGTGAACCTATCATAATATCCCACTTACGCCTAAAAGGGAATTCCTGAATATGCATATCCACTGGTATTGGCCCTCTCTAAAATAGCAAGTTCCTGAGGATTATCAGGATGTTTATGAGCAAAGGTTCGATAATCTATCCAATAGGGCGTGTTTTACAAATCTTACTTCGGTAATATTATTCCAGTCTAACAAAGCACTACAGAAATACTAAGGACTTTTGGGATTTCTCCCTTGTATTCTTATCACTTCTCCGCTTTCTTTTCAACCTGAGAAAAGAAGTTCCTGTTGCAGTTGCTAGGTGCGGGAGTTCCCTTTCCTAATGAGAAGGTCTATTCCTTGATGAAGGAGTCAGACTTGACGCCTTGTTCAATAATCTCCACGCTGCATCCTTCCAAGCTTTGCCCCTCTATCCCCCATCCTCCTTCACGCTTGTCCGTCATCGCAACAAAATCATTTTTCGCACCTTAACCCCTCCTCCTGCCTTCAGCCGGCAGAGGTAGACCCCCCCGGCCAGCAAATGGCCCTCGCTGTCTGTCCCATCCCAACAGAGGCTGTGGTAACCTTCCTGCAGGCGGCTTCTGACCAGAGTTCTTACTTTCTGTCCCATCAGGTTGTAAATTACCAACTCGGCCTCGGACTGCTCAGACAGCCGAAATGATATAACAGTGCTAGAACTAAAAGGATTAGGATAATTCTGTAGGCAAGCAAATCCCAAGGACTTAGAATTAGCATCAAGGCTGACGGTGCTTGGTCGATTTCCTAATTCGTCGATGGTAAGCAGAGACTGGCAGCTGTTCACCTCAAATGACTTCGGTGTTTCTATTACCATCGATGGAATCGCCGTTTCAAGGGCGGAAAGAAGGGAGAAGGTGACTATGAAAAGAGAGAGGATTCTACTTCTCATCGGTTGCTCGTATTCTCTGTTTTTACGGCAGAAATAGAGGAATTGGAGTTCTCTTATGGCGGGAGCTGTCCATTAATTTTTTAACCTTAGCTACAATTTCTGGCTTCAGATCCGTCGTATTATTGGATTCTAAAGCCGAAATAGTCTTGTCCAGTTGTTCATAGGAAAGACCTATCTCCTTCTCATCCGTTTGATCTGTCCACAGACCAGCGGTGGGCGGTTTCTCTATTATTCTGTCGGGAATATCCAGCTCTCTGGCCAGTTCCCTCACCTGGGTCTTCAGCAATCCCCCCAGAGGCAGGATATCTACCCCTCCATCTCCGTATTTAGTGAAGTAGCCTATGGAGAGCTCACTTTTGTTACCAGAGCCAACTACCAGGTAATTCAAGTTGTTGGCAAAATAATAGAGAATAGCCATCCGTAATCTGGGTTTAAAATTGGCCAGGGACAACTGAGTATGGGAAGCAGGCAGAATCCGGGCGAACTCATCCCAGAGGAAATCCAAGACGACTTTTTCTGTCTTGATGCCCAGCCTTTCAGCCATTAAGTAGGCGTCTTGTTCGTCGGAAGGTTCGCTGTGGCAGGGCATTATCAGAGCCAGTACTCGCTCACCTAAGGCCTTCTTGCATAGGGCAGCTACTACAGAGGAGTCGACCCCTCCGCTTAAACCGAATACTGCACCCTCTGCCCCTGTCTCCTTGACCTTCTGCTTTATCCACCTGTTTATTCTATCTGACAGTTTCATCTAAGGTTTTTGTTCTGAGGAATTAAAGAAGTGGGAGATAACGATTCAGTTCATATTTAGTGACCTGGGATTTGTACTCTTCCCATTCCTCTTTTTTATTTCGGATAAAATATTCGAATACCCTTTCTCCCAAGGCCTTTTTCACCAGTTCACTGTTTTCGGTCAGCTTGATAGCCTCCCAGAGGTCCTCGGGAAGCGATTCTATCCCTGTTTTTTCTCTCTCTTCTTGGCTCATCTGGAAGATATTGTTGGTTGCGGGTTCGGGCAGGGGATACTGCTTTTCTATTCCTTCCAGGCCAGCAACCAACATCACCGAGAAGACAAGATAGGGGTTGCAAGCAGGGTCGGGTGACCTGAACTCGACTCGGGAGGACTTCCGTTTCTCCGGCTTATACAGCGGGACTCGTACCAACGCTGACCTGTTTCTCCGGGCCCAGGAGACATAGACCGGAGCCTCAAAACCAAGCACCAACCTCTTATAGGAATTAACCCACTGGTTAGTGACTGAGGTCATCTCCGGAGCATACTTTAACAAACCAGCGATGAAGGCCTTAGCTACAGAAGAGAGCCTATATTTATCCTGGGGGTCGAAGAAGACATTTTCTTCCCCGCTGAACAGGGATTGGTGAACATGCATACCGCTTCCGTTCACTCCATGTATGGGCTTAGGCATAAAAGTGGCGTAGAAACCTCTCTGCTGGGCTACCTCTTTTACTACCAGCCGATAGGTCATAACATTGTCTGCCATAGTTAGGGCATCGGTGTATTTCAGGTCTATTTCGTGTTGAGAAGGGGCACACTCGTGGTGGCTGCATTCCACGGGAATACCCATACTTTCCAGTGTAGAGGCGGTTTCTCGTCGGAGCTCCTGGGCTACATCTGGAGGGGTCAGGTCAAAATAGCCGCCCTTATCCAGCGTTTCCGGTCCAGCAGGATCTTTGAAGTAGAAATACTCCGGTTCAGGGCCTACACAGTAGGTAAAGCCCATATCAGCGGCTCTTTTCAGGTTTTTCTTCAGCACATAGCGGGGATCGCCTTCAAAAGGTCGTCCTCCCGGTTCGAAAATGTCCACAAACATCCGAGCAGTAAGGTGATCCTTTGGACTCCAAGGGATGATTTGAAAGGTAGCAGGAACTGGCACAGCGATCATATCGCTTTCCTCTATCCTGGCAAAGCCTTCTATGGAGGAACCGTCAAACCCAATTCCTTCCTCAAAGGCCAGCTCCAGTTCTCCGGCAGCAATAGTAAAACTCTTCAGGAACCCTAATACATCTGTAAACCAGAGATTGATATATCTTATCCCTTTTTGTCTAACCGTCTCCAAAATATAGCTTTTTGCAGATTCCACAGTATCCCCCTTTCTTTTTGCAGTGTGGGCCCTTTACCATACAGAGAGGGCATGAGATAATCTTCAACAGAACAGCTAATGTTTAAAAAAAACGTCAGTTTCTGCTGCAAAGGTAGCCTTCGGTTTTGAATGGTTTCTTCTACTCAAAAATACTGCAAACTAAATTTTTGTCAAGTTATTTCTGCGAGGATAACAGCAGATTCACAGCCAAGCAAAAAATCTCTTGCTTTATTAAAAAAAATGACATATATTAAATGCCGAAAAAGTGGGCCTCAGCAAAACCCACTTTTTAATTAACTGCAGGGAATGCCAGATGGATAGTTCGGCGGATATGGTGGAAAGGGTTCGCTCCTTGATTACACCAGTATTGGAGGCAGAACAGATTGAGCTGGTGGCCCTAAAATTGGTGGGATTTGGCAAGGGACACCGTTTGCGAATATTTATTGACAAAAAAGACGGGGTAAAACTGAGTGACTGTGTCCAAGTAAGCCGAAAAGTGAGCGAACTTTTGGATACAGAAGACCTACTTTCGGGAAAATACACTTTGGAGGTCTCTTCTCCTGGAACTGAGGCAAAAGGATAAGGGAATTCTCCCTAAGAAACAGAAAAAGGGTTGTTATGAGCAAAGAGATTATTGATGTTTTGACCCAAATAGCTCGCACAAAAGATGTTAGTCGAGATCTGGTTATAGAATCGCTGAAGGCAGGACTTGTCTCGGCGGTTAAGAAACGCCTGGGAACGACAGAAAATGTCCACGCAGAGATTGACCAGAACACTGGAGACATAAGGATGTATATTGAAAAGGTGGTCATCCCTGAAGTTCAGGACCCATCATTGGAAATAACTCCTGAGGAGGCAGAAAAGATCGATCCCGGTGTCCAGGTTGGAGATAAGATTCAGCAAGAGCTGCCCTTAAGCCAGTTTGGCAGAAGTGCCATTCAGACCGCAAAACAGATTCTCATCCAGAGGATTAGGGAAGCTGAGAGGGAGAAAATCTATCAGGATTATCAGAAAAGGATTGGGGATATCCTTATGGGTACAGTCCAGCAGATAAATCACGGGGACCTCATCGTAAATCTCGGCAAAATCGAAGGGATACTTCCGGCCAAGGAGCAGATTAAAAAAGAGACATATCGCCAGGGCGATAGTCTCAGGGCCTATGCCTTTGATGTAATAAAAACACCTAAAGGGCCTCAGGTTATACTTTCCAGGACCCACCCTCGGTTCTTGGAGTACCTATTCCAGATGGAGGTTCCGGAGGTCTACGAAGGGATTGTTCAGGTAAAAGCAGTGGCTCGAGACCCAGGGGATAGGGCCAAGATAGCCGTGGCCTCCAACGATGAGAGGGTCGATCCTGTAGGAGCCTGTGTGGGAGTCAGAGGGCTAAGGGTCCAGGCTGTGGTGCGAGAGCTGAGCAACGAGCAGGTGGATATTATTCCCTGGAGCAGTGATCCTGCTACCTTTTTGGCCAGAGCCCTCAGTCCAGCAGCTATTACAGAAACTGAGATCACCGATGAACAACACAGGATAATCGCTGTTGTCCCTGATGACCAGCTCTCCTTAGCAATTGGCAAATCTGGGCAGAATGTACGGTTGGCTTCGATGTTAACCGGCTGGAAGATCGACATATTGAGCGAATCAAGGTATGAAAAATTGACAGAGAAGATCCCTGTTACAGAATTGAAGGGAGTGGGCGACAAACTGGCGGCAGAATTTGCTGAATGCGGTATAGATTCTGTGCAGCAACTGGCAAAGCTAACTGAGGAGCAATTGACTCAGGTTCCTGGCATTGGCAGCAAGAGAGCAGAATCCCTGCGGCAAGAGGCCGCTCAAATAGTAAAAGATCGGCAAAAGGCGATTGGTTGACCCTAACAAGAAATTGCTAATGTCCTGCCTGGGCAGAGTTTCTTGATTGGAGGTGTATCTATTTGGTAAAAAAGAGAATCTATCAGGTAGCAAGAGAATATCACCTTTCCAGTGAAGCCTTAGTCTCGATGTTGAAAGAGATGGGATTCGAGGTTAAGGGCCATATGAGCACCGTTACCGAAGAGATGGCAAAACGGGTTTCTAAGCGGTTTGAGGAACAGAAGGAAAGTTTTCGCCAAGAGATAAAAAGGAAGAAAGAAGCCGCGGAGATCAGGAAACCGGAACAGAAGAAACCAGAACAGAAAAAGGTTGCCAAAACAGCTGGAGCAGGAAAGAAAAAGAAGAAATGGAAGGAAACAGCTCCGAGATTTCGCAAGGCCAAAGAGCGCTTCCGACGAGAAAAGAGAACAGTTGACCGAAAGGTGGTAGCGGAAAATATCCGAAAGACCTTAGCTAAGATTGAGACTCCCTCGCCCAGATTGAAAAAAAGAAAGACGAAGACACATCGTCCGGGAGAGATAGAGGAAGAAAGAACAATCATTAAGGTAATTGAATTTATCTCTGTGGCCGAACTGGCTCAACAGATGGATGTGAATATCTCCACATTGATAGCTAAATGTCTTGAAATGGGCTTGGTTGTCTCCATAAATCAGCGATTAGATATGGACACCATTGTTATGGTGGCCGATGAGTTTGGATTTGAGGTTGAAGCCTTGGCGGAGTTTGCTGAGGATATCCTGGAGGAGGAAGAAGGGATAGAAGACCAATCCCAGCTGGTTCCCCGACCACCGGTGGTTACCGTTATGGGCCATGTGGACCACGGAAAGACCTCTCTATTGGACTACATTCGGAAGAGCAACATCATCGCTGGAGAAAAAGGGGGAATCACCCAGCATATCGGCGCCTACGAAGTCCAGTTCGAGGAAGGAAGAATAACATTTCTGGACACCCCTGGGCATGAGGCCTTCACTGCTATGCGAGCTCGGGGAGCGCAAATAACGGACATTGTCGTTCTGGTAGTCGCCGCCGACGCCCATGTTATGCCTCAGACGGTGGAGGCCATAGACCACGCTCGGGCTGCTGGAGTGTCTATGATAGTAGCCATCAACAAGATAGATCTACCCACCGCCAACCCGGATCGGATAAAACAGGAGCTTACTGACCGAGGTTTGCTATCTGAAGAGTGGGGAGGCAAGACTATGATGGTGGAAGTCTCCGCTAAAACTGGCCAA
>DAOWIT010000069.1 GCA_030640765.1 Candidatus Latescibacterota bacterium
GCAGAACAGATGCCGCATTGTATACACTCTTCGGGGAGCAGACGAAAATCCTCCTCTATCGCTCCTGTAGGACATTTTGGTAGACAGAGAGAACAGCGGTCGCACTTCTCCCGATTTACCGTTCGTTTGAATAGGGCCAACCTGGAAACAAGTCCCAACAGCGCCCCTAAGGGGCACAGATTTCGACACCAGAATCGCCGCTCCACTCTGCCCAGGGCAACGATAAACAGAATAACCCCCAAGGCAATAATAGAGGACTTAACGTCAAACAAAGGCTGCGAATAGGATTTATACCAATGAAACCCTATCTTGGTGAATAGGGGGGCCGTGAGGGAGGACAACATATTGACCACAGAAATGCCCACCGGATAGAAGATCAAGGTCAGGGTTCTGCTTAGAAGAGAGATGGGATCGAAAAATAGAAACAGGGTGAATCCAAACAGCGAAGAGACGAGTAACATTGCGAGGAAATAGTATTTCAGGTGGCGGTAATTTCTTTTTGAAAGCCGCTCTCTTCGGGAGAGAACCTTATCGGAAAGGTCGAGGGCTGTTCCTAAGGGGCAGACCCACCCGCAGAAGAACCTGCCTCCGATCAGGGTCGCCAACAGCAGCCCTATCGCCCAGAGCATTGTCCGGCTGACAGACCGAGTTGCCAGCAGAACTCCTAAGTTAAGCAGAGGATCTATGCGGAAGAAAAAGTCGGAAGGAATAAGAGGAATTGAGTTAATCCACAGGAGGAGAAAGAGCAGAAATGTTCCAATCTGGACGATTCGTCTGATTCGACTTAAGTTCATAGCATAGAAATTTCCATTTATTGCACGCAGATAAACCCCGTTAGAGATAAATCTCTAAACGGGGTAAACGCAGATTGTCAAGATTATAAATATTATTTTCCTGCGGTTATCCGCGAAAATCTGCGTCCTGACTAATTCAATAGCATAGAAATCTTCAACCATTGATGTAAACAGATATTATCTCGGATTCGGAATTTCACCACCTGGCAGCCCACGAATTTATTCGTGGGCTGAAAAACGCGTTAATACATTAGTTAACCGTTTTAACGGTTTAATAAGAGAGAATTTTTGATACCCTATGCTTTGACTGTAGTTTTTTTTAGACGAGTCAGGCATCTGAACAGAAACCGATAAATCGGTTGTATGAATTTTCTTGCTTTGGTACCCACGATTAAAATCGTGGGTTTCTTAAGGATTTCACATGTTCGCACCAACATTATAAATGAATTTTCCCGAATGTAGGATTATAAACTCTATTTAAATCTGTCTAACTCAACACTAATCTCATCCCTGAATTAGGAACAGAGCCGACACATCTATTACCTCTACCCCATTAGAAAAGCTCAATGAATTAGGCTAACAATAAAAGCTCTGTTCACAAGTGTAGCGCGAGACCCGTAGGGAAGAATACCCGTATAGGGGTGCCTTAGTGGCCCTCTTTCAGCTCCACAATGGTCACCCCATCTCCTCCTTCATTCCAGTCGCCCAATCGCTGGGTCTTCACCCGGGGATGCTCTCTCAGAAAAGCTCCGATCTTGGTCCTGAGTGCCCCGGTGCCTTTCCCGTGAATCACAGTCACCCTCTGCCAGTCAGCTAAGTATGCGCTATCGAGATATTTGTCCACAGCCGCTGACGCCTCCTCAAAGTCCATCCCGCGCAGATTAATCCGATCCGAAACTTCGGCCGAGAAAGGCAATCCGGCCGAGACCTTTGGGAGAGACGCCTTCTGCTCTCCCCTGGCTTCTCTCAGTTGGTCAATGGGAACTGTGAACTTGGTGTTGCCCACCTGAACCTGAACTCTGCCCGAGGGATCGGTTCCCTTAAGCACTTCACCCTCACAACGGAATAGCTCAATCCACACCCTATCTCCCGCCTTCACCTGGATCGGCCTTTTGCTTTCTGTCTCCGTCAGCTGTTGCAGTTGGGTCTCAATCTGTTTTGCTGATTTTCTGACTTGTTCCCTGGATTGCTTAATCACCTGGGCAGAAGCCCTTTGGTTTCTTATCTCAGCCACCGTCTGCTCTACCATTGCATTGGCTTGCTGAACGATCTCTTTTGCCTGTCCCAATGCCTCCTTCTTTAAATGTTTCGTCTCGTGCTTCACCTTCTTCAGCTTTTCCTCATAGGCAGAGACAAGTTTCTGTAAGTCGAGCCTTGTGCTCTGCAATTGCTGGCTTTCCTGACTATAGGCCTCGACTTTTTTCTCCAGGTCGCCAATTAAACCCTCCATCCGCCGGGAGTCTTCACCCATATGGGATGTGGCATCGGCTATAACCTCTTCCGACAGACCCAGCTTTCGGGCGATCTCGAAGGCGTAGCTGGAACCCGGCAGGCCCAGTTGGAATCGAAAGGTAGGCATTAAGGTGGTAGAATCAAATTGCATCGAGCCATTTTCCGCTTTATCCTCTTGGTAGGCAAAAAGTTTTAGCGCCCCGTGGTGAGTGGTTGCAATCGTTCGCACCTGTTTTGAAGTAAGAGTTCGGAGAATAGCGATCGCCAATGCCACTCCCTCTTCAGGGTTGGTGCCTGAACCTATCTCATCCAAAAGTACCAGGGTCCCGTGGTCGGCCTCAGAGCAAACCCTCGCCCACTGGCGAACATGTGAGGAAAAGGTAGAAAGGTCCTGCTCTAAGGACTGCTCGTCTCCGATATCGGCGAAGATGTTATGAAAAATCCCTATCTCAGAACCCGGCTCGGCCGGGATGTGAAGACCAGACTGGACCATTAAGCTCAAAAGTCCTACCGTCTTCAACGCCACCGTTTTCCCCCCAGCATTGGGGCCGGTAACCACCAAAGTAAAGAAACCTTCTCCCAGTCTCAGATCCAAAGGCACAACCTTTGCGTTGTCCAACAATTGAATCAAAAGCGGATGCCTCCCTTTCCGGATAATCATCCTGCCTTCGTCATTCAGCAAAGGCTCTGTTGAGTCGGTGGCCAGGGCATAGGAGGCCTTGGCGTAGATTGCATCTAACTGTCCCAGGACGGCGACGTTTTCCGCCAGCTCATCCCTAACCTGGGCAACCTGCCGGGTCAATTCCCTCAGAATCCGCTCAACCTCTCTTTGCTGAGTTACCTCCAGTTGTTGGATACGGTTGCTTATCTCTAAAGTAACCACCGGTTCTACGAAAAGGGTCGCCCCGCTGGCAGACTGATCGTGAATTATCCCTTTTAACCTCCCCTGCTGCCCGTCTCGAACAGGTATCACATAACGGTTATTTCTCAGGGTGATGATTCTCTCCTGGAGAACATTGTCTGGGAGTCGTTTCAGGATCTCTTCCAACTTTCTGTGGAGTAGGGATTTTGAGCGTTCAATCTCCTTTCTGATCTTAGTAAGCTGGGGACTGGCAGAGCTTTTCACCTCTCCCTGGGGATCTACCGTGCGCTCGATCTCCTCTTCCAGTTCTGGACAGGAAGTGAGCCTTTTAGCTATGGAAAATAAAAGAGGGTATTTCTCTTTACGCTTCTCAGAGAAATACCCTCGTATTAGTCGAGAGGCCCTCAGGGTTTCCCTTAACTGAAGAAAATCCTCGGGGAGAAGAATTGCCCCCTCTGTTTTACACCTTTCTAAGTACGAACGGATGTCTTTGATCCCGGAGAAAGGAACCGGGTCGTCAAAGGAGAGCAACGCAGTAAACTCGGAAATCTCCTTAAGTTTTTTACGAATAGCTTCTAAGTTGTTGGATGGAGCTATTTCTTCTATCCGTTCCACTCCCAAAGTGGAGACGGCATAGGAAGTGATTAACTTCTTGACCTTGTTGAACTCAAGGACACTGAGAGTATGTTCATCAATCATCTGGTCTGTTTCTTCATCTCCTTCTGGATCAGGCTATCTATCCTCACCTGTTCTCTGGCTCGGTCTAATGGACTTTCCGGCAATCTCTTGCTCACCTCATCCTTGATCTCTGGGAACTCTTCCTTGAGCCTACCAAAGATGTAAGGGGCAATGCTCCGGGTTGGTCCGGCAAGTGCAGATTCTTCCATTTGGCAAGAAATGCCTTTCGGTAAAGGAAGAATGGCGAGAAAAAGCAGTAAGAGACTGGCTATAACTCCACCTGTCAAAAGTCCCAACGCCATCCCCCCAAGGGTATCCAGGATCCCCAGAGGAGTGAGATGAACAAGCCGCTGAATCATTGAACCGACTATGTGAAACAGGGCCAATAGAATGAGAAAAATCATCAAAAATCCTATTATTGCCGCTACAGCAGAAGGAAGAGAAAAGAACCTGAGGATCAACTCTTTCGCCCAGTTCAGGTAGCTGGCCGTTAGAAATAGAGATAAGAAGAACCCCACTACTCCGATCAGGCTTCGTATAAGCCCTCGGCGCCAACCTTTAATAACAAAAAAGATGAGGATAATGAGAATTACTCCGTCCACCCAGTTCATTGCTTCTCCCTCCCTTGGCTGTCTCCCGTCCTTTGATCTGGCAGCAGGCAGCCAAACAGTTGGAAAAAAATTTGCTAAGTAACGAGCTCCTTAATCTCTCTTACCGGA
>DAOWIT010000016.1 GCA_030640765.1 Candidatus Latescibacterota bacterium
ATCATAAGGGAGATAAGGAGCAGGAAGAGCCAAATGAGCAGGGTTCTTAGCTTCCTGCCTCCCGCCTTCTGCGTTGGCAGTCTGGGAGGAACGGGCTTTCGTCTTCTCTTCCCCCCATTGTCACTTCTGGTTGCCATCTTTTGTTACCTCGTTAGCGGAGTTTCTCTCGGCTGTCTGGAACTGTACTTTCAGTCTCCGTTGGGTCCTAGGGGTAAGCTTACAGAGGGCATTAATCTCTACTCCTATTACCCACACAATCTTCTCCTGATCAGTTAGAACAAGAACCTCATCTCGCAAGATTTTGGGCACCTTGCGGTCGATAAGCAGGTCTTTCACCTTTTTGTGGCCTCTAAGGCCCAGGGGTTGGAAGCTGTCTCCCGGACGGCGGTTGCGGACCTGAAGCTCGCCGCAGAGCGTGTCCAGGTCGAAAAAGGCGGTTTGAGACCCTACCTGGGGGAGTTTTTCTCTGAATTGCTCTGCTTTGAGCACTTGAGTGGAGATCCAGGCGTTTAACTCGGGAATCTCCACCTCTGCTGGAATCCCCACTCTTTTTTGAAAGGGAGGGACTTTGCCCGTTTTCATAATCAGTAGATTGCCGCATCGTTGTGCCCTAAGCTCAGAGGCAATTTGAATCCACCCAGACTCCGAACCGGCCAGTTGGACAAGCTGTTCTACTTGACCGAATTCAGGATAACCTTCCTTTCCCAGCAGTTGTTGAAGGATATTCCTGAGCACCCTACGTCTCAGACATATATGATAATCTGAAAGCCTGTTAATATCAAGTATTATTTTTCTGTTAGTTTTTTGTTTAACACTTGAAGCGTGAACTTGGGAAATTTGCTCTTCCAAGAAGTCATCCTCATCTCGGAGTATCTCAGCGGTTCGGGCCAACGTGGTGACGATATCTGGATTGTAGTTTTTCTTGAGCAGGGGCAGAAGTTGGTGTCTGATCTTATTGCGGGCATAAGAGAGGTCGGCATTTGAGGGGTCGCATCGAAAGCTCAGGCCGCGTTGAGTCAAGTATTCTTCTATCTGTTTGCGGGATGTCCCCAGAAGTGGCCTGATGAAAAGCCCATCCCGTACCGAGGGAATACCTGACAGCCCCCTTCTGCCTGCCCCTCGAAGTAAGCGAAAGAGGACAGTTTCAGCCTGGTCGTCTAAATTGTGAGCAGTGGCGATCTTGGTTGCTCCTACTCCTTTAGCAACTTCCTGTAAGAACTGGTATCTGACCTCTCTGGCTCCTTCTTCCTGGGAAAGTCCCTGTTTGCGGATAAACCCTGGCACATCGCGTCCCTCTACGGTGGCGGCAAGGCCTAACCTCGAGGCTAACTGGCGCACAAATTCGGCATCTGCATCTGACTGAGTTCCCCGGAGCCGGTGGTTTAAGTGGGCCACATGAAGTTTTATCCCCAGTCGATCTTTAAGCTGAAGCAACACATCGAGCAGGGCCATAGAGTCCGGCCCGCCAGAGACCGCTACTACCACCTTGTCTCCAGCTATGAACATCTCTTGCTGGCAGATGAAATGTAAAACCTCATTGACGAAGTCCATCTTTTCCCTGGAAACAAAAAGACCCTTCCATTTAGGGTAGAAAGGTCGAGGGTAATAGTCTGTTTTTTCCTTTGGTGGGCATAATCCTGAGATTAGTAGCGGTGGAGGGACTCGAACCCCCGACACGAGGATTATGATTCCTCTGCTCTAACCAACTGAGCTACACCGCCACAATTGTTTAAAGATAAGAGGAGAATTCTATTTTGTCAAGAAAAAAACAGCTTATCTTTTGGCTATCTTTTCTTATTGACAAAGCAGACGATGAAGGTTAAATTATATCAAAATCGGGATACATTGGAACAATAACCGTAAAATCTTTAACTTCAGAACTAAGAGGAAGAGAGATGACGGCGGCAGAGATAGAAAAAAAGATTGAGGCGATTCAAACACCACCAGTGAATAAAGTGGCTGCTGCCTTTTCCGGAGGCCTTGATTCCAGCCTGAGCATTGAGCTTCTGCGGAGAAAATACCAGGCCAAAGAAATCGTTCCTATTACTGTGGATATCGGACAGGGTGACGAAGAGATAGAGCAGAGCAAACTTCACGCTAGGGCTCTGGGGATTGAGCCCATTTTTGTTGATGTGAAGGAGGAGTTTGCCATCCAATGGGTGAGTATGGCTATAAAGGCCAACTCCGACTACGAGGGCTATCCGGTTTCCACTTCGATGACCAGGCAGCTCATCGCCCGCAAAGTGGCCGAGAAAGCGGTGGAACTGAGCTGTGACGCCTTGATTGAAGGAAGCAGCGGCAAGGGCAACGACCAGTACCGAATGCACAATGTCTTCACTATGTTTGCCCCTGGGCTGAAAGTCCTGGTGCCGGTACGAGATTTCGATCTAACCCGAGGGGAGGAAGAGTCGCTGTGCAAGGCCTGGGGTGTACCGGTGACAGAAACCCTGACCGGCGGCGACGATAAGACTATGTGGTGTCGCTCCATCGCCAGTGGAGCCATCGATCTTAATCAGGAACTGCCCGAGAAGATCTGGATGTGGCTGGTGGTGCCGGAGAAAGCCAAGGACCAACCTACCGCCGTTGAAATAGAGTTCGCCGAGGGTATCCCGGTTAACTTGAACGGGAAACAGATGCCACTTGCAGAGCTTATCATCCAATTGAATGTGATCGGGGGAGAAAAC
>DAOWIT010000020.1 GCA_030640765.1 Candidatus Latescibacterota bacterium
AAGTCTCTCCTCTGGATCCATTTAGCCTCTCCCGATCGTTGAACAACGGCCACCACTCCAATCACTTCTTGCTTCTCTTGGAATCAAAAAACCATTTTGCCTCACCCACTGGGTTCTTTTGGTAGGAGAAAACCAGCCGGAGAGATTTTGTCTGTTTGCTCAAAAGTCTTTTGCCAAAAAAGGTTATCCGAGGAAAATACAGGTTCACAGTTCGGCGTATCTGGCTGATTTCGATGGGCAAATTGGAGTATGGCGAATAGATCTCTTTCTCTTCTGTGCTAACCTCTCCCTTCTGAACGGTCAAGGGCTCGTACATCACATCCTGGTCATCTTCCAGATATATTGTCCAGAGTTCTGGTTCGAGGGAATGCTCTGAAAAGTGAGATTGGAGCCTCAGTTCTATCCTAAATTGGTCTTCAGAGTGGTGTTTATCCTCATATTTCTTGTATGCTTCTTCGTAAGAGAGCGATTCTTCTTCACAGGTTTTCCTGACCCAGGCTTTTATCATCTCTTCTCCATAAAGTGCAGCTGCGACTTTAATCAACCCCAGGCTGTGAGGCTTTAAAAAAGGAGGCAGATTAGAATCTGACTCCTTGAATAAGGGATCAGGTATGGTGAAGTTAGCTGTCCATTGTATCTTTACCTCTTCAAATGGTCTAATTTTTTCTAAAACCTCAAGGGTGACAATTCTTGCATTAGGCAGCCCATGATAGGGCTGTCCACATTGCACAAGGAAAAAAAACAGCAGAAGAATTGTGATATTTAAAAACCTTTTATCCAAAAATGGCTCCCAGTTGCTGAGTTTTGTTCGCAACAACACAGGGGAGAGAAAAGAGGGTTGCTCTCTTGTGCTTTCAGGTTTCTTCTCCCACAGGATTTATCAATGTACCGATATTTTCGATCTCGGCTTCTATGACATCGCCGGATTTTAAGAACTCTCCCCGAGGGGCACCGGTCCCCGAAGGAGTACCAGTAGCAATTATGTCTCCTGTCTCCAGAGTCATTATCTGTGAGATAAATTCAACGACCTCTGAGATAGGAAATAACATATTTGCAGTATTGGAATCCTGTTTTATCTCTCCGTTGACCTTCAGTCGGATACAGAGGTTCTGCACATCTTCAATTTGCTCTTTCAAGACAATACAGGGGCCACAGGGGGCAAAGGTGTCCATGCACTTTCCGTGAAACCAATCAAAGAAGGGATCCCACTCCCGAGATTCTCGCCCTTTCTTCAGTTCCAGTTCCCTGGCGGAGATATCGTTGAAAACGGTATAGCCTGCTATATGATGCTCAGCTTGCTCTTTTGAGATGTATTTCCCTGATCTCCCAATTACTACCGCCAATTCTACCTCCCAGTCGATATCTCTCCAAACCTTAGGAAGCAAGATCTGCTCTTTGTGGCCTATAAGAGTAGTAGTAGGCGGTTTCATAAATACCCAAGGGGTGGTTTGTTCTCTCCTTATCTGCTTCCAACCCGACTCCGTTATGTGCTCTACATAGTTTCCGGCCAGGCAGAGTATCTTGGGCGGCCGAGGGACAGGCGGGTAAAACTTAACCTCCTGGGAAGAGAAAATAATCTCCTTTGCCAAAGGATTAGAGACTTCTGTGTCTGACAAGATATCTTCTAAGAATTCAGCCACTTTTCGGGCTGCTGTTATTGCCTGTTCTCCCAGTTCCAAAAACTGTAGCATATTTAGCTGTCTTTCAAGGGGCGTCAGTTTACCTACCTTTTGGGCATACAGGGCATACCCTCTGTTCAGATCTGTCAGCTTCTGCCCTGAATACAGACATAGCCTCTCTTTGCCTTTTGCTTCAACTGTAGCCAGTCGCATATTTACCTCTCGTTTAGCTGTCTTGTTTCATCAAGCTAAAGAACACCTTCTCCCCTACTCTATTATAACTCTGCCCTATTCTTTCAGATTGCTTGCCTTGTATATCCTCTCCTCAGTGATTATCCATTCCACTCTCATATCCTGGGGGATAGGTTCAATTCGATCCACTATCTGAAACTGATAGGCCAGAGCAACTGGAGAAGGCGAGCAGGAAAAAACAGCAAATTCGGATAAGAAACGGTCGTAAAATCCTCCTCCCATACCTATCCGGTTGCCCTGGAGATCAAATGCCACCCCGGGTAGGATAACTAAATCAATAAGCTTCAAGTCGATGGACCTCAGGCACTCTTGCTTTGGTTCTCTTAAACCCGAAGGTTTCTCTTCTAACTCTTCAAGACTTTTTATCTGTGAACAGTTGACCGTTCTCCTTTCAAAATCAGTGACCGGCACCACGACCTGTTTTCCTTCCTCCAGGGCGTGTTCGATTAGACCGTGAGTATCCACCTCTCCCAGCTTAGACAATGACACATAGCAGTGGATTACCTTAGCTCTTCTGTACAAGGGAAAGTTCAGCAGTTTCTCTATGATGAACCCGCTTTTCTGCCGAATCTGGTCTTTGGACAAACCCTTTCGCCGAGTTAGAAGATTCTGTCTTATCTCGCTCTTTTCGTCTTCTAAGAGCTTGGCTCCACCAGAAACCTCAGCCATAGTCCTTCCCCTCGGAATTAAGCCTGTAGGACAAAGCCATATCTACAAATCTACTGATTCGATGGCCTGCTATCGCCTTTTAGCTGCTTTTCGCCCGTTGCTTGAGGGTCGT
>DAOWIT010000098.1 GCA_030640765.1 Candidatus Latescibacterota bacterium
GAGCCATAATCCCCCTCTGGTCAACACTCCACACATCTAAATCAGGGTCAGAGTCTATGTTTCCTGTGGCAGTTACCCGATAACTGCTGTCAGTCACTTGAGTCCAGGCATAGGCATAAGGAAAGTCGGAGGGCATGTCAATAAAAAGCAACGAGTCTGACTCTCCTTCACCGAGCACATTTCTGATCTTGCCCCCGCTGACACCAATATAGTGTCCGTTTTTTCTCTGGTAAGCCTCTTCCTGAAGTACAATCTGATGAAGTAATAATGTGGCTTTCTCAACCACTACCCTTTTAGGTGAAGAGGTAAACGTGGGGAGAGCCAACAAAACAATAGCAAAGAGAATAGCCAAGATTACTAAAAGCTCGTAGAGTTGTCTCCGCATCTTCATTATCTAACCAGAAGATAGACACTGTAGAGTATTACTACTATTAACAGAATAAACCATAACAGCGACAGACCCATAGCAGTTCGAGGAAGCTGAGGTCTTCGAAGCTGTATCCGCCTTCCTCTGTCAGTTTCGGTCCTGTTAAACGAAAACCTTCGGTAGTTGCTCTGTCTCATTTCACGGTAGTTATTACCAACAAATTGGTTTAGAGAAGTCTATACCCGGTGAAGATCTTTCCGAGGAAGTTAACAAAGGGAAAGATCACCAGAGAGAGCACAGGGATACGACGGTTCAGGAAAATGATCCCTATCAGGATAAGGGGTCCCCATCTTTCCAGCTGGTGGAATCTATACTCTTGCTCCGCTGGCAGCAATCCCATTAACACCTTCGAGCCATCCAGAGGAGGGATAGGAATTAGGTTAAAGACAGCCAGGATAAGGTTAATAAGGACAGCATACACAGCCATTCTTGATAGTAGCGCAAGACCTGAAGAGTTAAACCACCTGAAAAGCACTCCACACAGGGCGGCGGCCAGTATGTTTGCTGCTGGTCCGGCAAGAGAGACCCAGATTATGTCTCTTTTGGGATCTTTGAAATAATTAGGATTTATCGGCACTGGCTTTGCCCAGCCGAAATGGGCAATAAACAGCATCAGTGTCCCTAAAGGATCAAGGTGCACCAGAGGATTAAGGGTTAATCTTCCCGCCAATCTGGCAGTGGGGTCTCCCAACCTGTCAGCAACCCATCCATGGGCTACCTCGTGCACAGTGATGGCCAGGAGAATACCAGGGGCAAAGAGGAACAACTTGGTCAAGAAATTCACCTGTTTTCTCCCCTCCAGATTTTTTCTGCCAATTTAAGCTCTTCCTGCTTTGAACCGACCTCTCCGTCTAATCTCGCCGCCAGTACCTTGTCCAAGATATTCTTAAAGATAGGGCCGGAAGGAATACCCATCTCTTTTAGCTCCTCTCCCGATATCTCTGTTCCGGCAGCTTTTAATTTCTCAAGATAAAGAAAAACCCACCTGGTTGGGACTCTTGCCCTGGTGGCCATAAAAAGTAACACCTCTGTGGAAAGACCCCGCAGGGAAAAGTATACCTGACTTGGTTTTAAATCCGGATTTTCCAAAAATCTTATCTTATCCTCCAGGGGTTCGAGTTCAGTCACACAATTTCTCACCTTTTTGGAAAGTGCCAAACGCTGTGTCACCTGTTTTCTGGCCTGGGGAGATAGGGGATAAAGCAGCGCCAAAAGGTAAAGAACCCGTCTGCTAAAGTAACGCGGCAGATTGGCTGAAGAAAGAATTCTTTCCAGCCCAGAGAAAAGCACCTCGGTGTGCTGGTCGACTCGAAACTCAGGATGGATAGCGTCGAGGATGCCCAATTCTGAGAGGCGTTTAACGGCTGGCAGAGGATTCTTCTCCTTCAGGATAAGGGTAATCTCTTTGCCGATGCGCTCACTGGAAACCCGATTTAGAAGTCCCGCTCGAATAGTCTCTCGCAGTAGTCGTTCTGTCTTCTTCTCGATGGTAAAACCGTAGCGCTGCTCAAAGCGAACTGCCCGAATGGTGCGCATCGGGTCGTCTACAAAACTCAACTGGTGAAGCACCCGAATTATGCCTGCTTTCAGATCTTGATTCGCACCGAAGTAGTCAACCACTTTGCCATAGTTTCTCTGGTTGAGTTGGATAGCTATGCTATTGATGGTGAAATCTCGCCGATAGAGGTCATTTCTAATCCCGCTGACCTTCACTACAGGCAGAGCTCCAGGCTGTTTGTACCTCTCTGTCCTGGCGGTTGCCACATCAATTTTTAACCCTTTGGGTAAAACGACAATTGCAGTTTGAAATTGCTTGTGGGGTTTGGTCTGTCCTCCTTCCCGTCGGCTGAATTGTTTGGCAAAGGCGACACCGTCGCCTTCTACCACGATGTCAACATCTAAATTGGGCTGATCCAACAAAATGTCCCTGGGCAGTCCTCCCACTAAGTAAACATTAACTCCAGACTCGTCCGCAGCCTGGCCAATCTTTTTGAACAGGGATTTGAGTTTGCGAGGAAGTTTGTACCCATCTAAGTCTATAACTTTACCCAAGTCCTGAGTACCCTCGTTTAGTTTTCGTAGGGGAGACTTTACTGCTCTCTCCATCTCTGAGAAAGTCCAATAAGGTATTCTTTGAATTTTGGTCCTATGTCTGGTCGTACCAAAGCAAACTCCACAGTCGCTATCAGATAGGACAATCGATCGCCAACAGTGACCCATTCTCCCTGTATTTTATGGGCATAGA
>DAOWIT010000045.1 GCA_030640765.1 Candidatus Latescibacterota bacterium
CAGACAGAAGATTCTCCGATTTTGAAAGCTCTTTAGTAAGGTTGGGCAAAACCTATTGCCGCAGAGGAATATGCACAGAATGCTTAATGGAGAATCTCTGCCCAAAGGTCCGCTGCTGAGATTTTTCTTGAATGTTTGGCTCCGGTGTAGTATATTTTACAAAAAAGTATTACACAATCGGTTCTTGTGGTGCTTAAGATATCCAGCTCAATAGCATACTGTTTTGCAAAAAAGTCTTACAATATTGGTTTTTGTATTACAAAAGGGGGAAATTTATGGCTACTGTGATTATCTCTCCTAAGGGGCAGGTGGTGATCCCGGCTAACATCCGTAACCGCTATGGGTTAATTCCGGGAAAGAGAATGGAGATATTAGATTTTGGGAATCACATTGTCCTGGTTCCTTTAGCAGACGAGCCAGTCAAGGCAGCTAAGGGGATGGTGCGGTTTCCACGCTCCCTCACCGGAATTTTAGCCAATAGAGAGGAGAAAAATGACCACTGACACCTTTGTCCTTGATGTCTCTGCTGTGCTCACCTATGTTGCCGGTGAACAGGGCTCAGATCGTTTAGAGCAGTTGCTGGGTGGCCAAAAGCTTGAAGACTCTGCCTCCTCGATTTTACTGATGGATTGTATCAGCCTAAGTGAGGTGTATTCGGTGGTGAGGCGGGAGGTAAGTGAGGAGAAAGCCAATCAGGTGTTGGCCTTGGTGAAAAACTGGGAGATAAAGTTCGTCCCGGTCGATGAAGTGATCGCCCTTCTGGCAGTGCGAATCCAGTCTCTCTCCACTATTTCCAGAGTTGATGCATACTCCTTGGCTACTGCACAGCTATTCGGTGCCACCTTGGTTACTAACAATCCTCAGCTTCGCAGAATTGAGGGTTGGACAAAGATACTATGGCTTGCTGAGTCTCAAACTGATCAGACTTGAAGTATTACCGGTAAAAAATCGGATACTGCGGTTTTCCGGGGGCAAAGAGTCTCTATTTCGCCCGATTTAAGGTGGCAGAAATCCAACAGAGATAATTTTCCATCCATCTATGATGGAAATAGTGGCAAAATGACGCTCTCAGGCCCCATTTGATTTTGAGTTCACTCGGAAAGCCTGGTAAATGTTTTTTGGGTGTCATTCAGCCTTTTCTAAATCTGGGTTAACCAGAAACGGCTTGACTTTCTGGCAGGAATGGTTTATTATTAGAAGTTAAACTACTGGAACTATATAAAAGGTGATTCTGATGCTTAACCAACCTGTACTGGTTCTTAATCAAAATTACGAACCTTTAAATATCTGTAGCGCTAAACGGGCAATTATTCTGGTCGTCCTGGGCAAAGCCGAGATTGTGGAAAAGCACAATGCGCTAATCAGAAGTGTCTCAATTAGTATTCCCCTTCCCAGCATTGTTCGACTGGGGATCTACATTCACCACCCGTTTGAGAAAATCGTGCTCTCCAAGCGAAACATAATAAAGAGAGACGGCCATCGTTGTCAGTACTGTGGCACTACTCAAGGATCAATGACGATTGACCACGTTATTCCTAAGAATCTCAAAGGGGAAGACTCCTGGGAGAATATGGTATGCGCTTGCATTAAGTGCAATAACAAGAAGGGGCATCGTTTACCTGAAGAGGTGGAGATGAAGCTCTTGCGCACCCCTAGAAAGCCTGCTAATGTCGTTTTCATTCGACATATTGTTACTATCTCTGACCACCGCTGGAAACCATATCTTTTCATGGAGTAAAAACCGATGGGGAAAAAACGAATATTAAGTGGAATGCGTCCCACAGACAAGCTGCATCTAGGGAATTATGAAGGGGCGTTGAAGAACTGGGTTGCCCTGCAGGATGAATATGAGATATTTGCTATGATCGCCGACTGGCATGTCCTGACTACAGAGCATTTAGGAATACCTAACTTGAATGACTTGATTAGGGAGGTGACCATTGACTATCTCGCCGCTGGCCTTGATCCGAAAAAATGTACCATCTTTGTTCAGTCCGATGTAAAGGAACATGCTGAACTCCACCTCCTTTTCTCTATGATCACCCCTACTCCCTGGCTAATTCGTAACCCTACGGTAAAGGAGCAGGCCCGGGATTTGGGGCTGATCGAAAAGGATGAGGAGATCACCAGCATAAACTATGGACTGTTAGGATATCCGGTCCTGCAGGCCGCTGACATCCTTATCTACAAGGCGGACGCTGTGCCGGTAGGAGAAGACCAGGTGCCTCATATTGAGTTGACCCGCCAGATTGCCCGGCGATTCAACTACCTTTATAGAAAAGAAGTTTTCCCTGAACCTGAGGCCCTGCTCACTAAGGTGGCACGGCTGCCAGGATTAGATGGCAAGAAGATGAGTAAATCCCAGGGAAATGTAATATATCTCTCTGATTCCCCCAACGATATTCGCGAGAAAATCAAGACTATGTTCACTGATCCCCTCAAGGTCTACCGAACCGATCCCGGCGACCCCGAGGTGAGAGGTTGTCCAGCGTTTGCTTATCACAAGATTTACAACACCTCAGAGACAGAACAAATTGAAGCCGATTGTAAGCAGGCAAAGCTGGGGTGTGTAGATTGCAAGCAGTTACTGGCAGAGCGGTTAGTGGAGGCACTTCGACCCATAAGGGACAAAAGGACAGAGATCAAGAGGGAACCTTGGCTTGTCGATGAAGCCCTGAGAAAGGGGACCAAAAAGGCTAAAAAGATTGCCCGAGATACGATGAACGAAGTACGGGATGTGATGGGTCTCAGGCACTGAACCGGCGATGAGATTAAACAGGTTTCTGGCTCAGGCAGGTGTTGATTCGCGGCGGAAGTGCGACCTGCTTATCCAGCAAGGTAGAGTCTCTGTGAACGGTGTGCCTGTTACCCAACTGGGAATGAAGATAGACCTGGATAGAGACCAGATCGCAGTCGATGGACAACCGGTCAGGGTAGGGGAGAGGCTGACTTACATCCTGCTCAATAAACCTGCCGGATATATTGTAACTGCTCAAGATACGCACCATAGAAAAACCGTGTTTGATCTCCTGAGTAGGATTCCCCAGAGAGTCTTTCCCGTGGGAAGGCTCGATTTTGATACTGAAGGAGTGCTACTCTTAACCAATGATGGAGACTTAGCCTTTCGCCTCTCTCATCCTCGTTACCAGGTCTCGAAGACCTATCTGGCTTTGGTAGAGGGAAGGCCTGCCCAGGAAGCTCTGGAAAGACTTTCCCAAGGGGTGCGGGTTGACAATTGGGTGAGCTCTCCTGCCCAGGTAAGACTGGTGAAAGTGACTGCCGGGAATGCCTTAGTGGAGATTAAACTGCACGAGGGGAGAAAAAGGCAGGTGAAGAAGATGTGCCAGACAGTGGGACATCGGGTAAAGAGGCTGTGGCGAATAGCGTTTGCAGGCATAAGAGTGGCTGACCTTTCCCCTGGTCAGTGGCGTCCTTTACGGGAATCAGAGGTCAAGAACTTGAAGAAATTAGTCAAGTTACTATAGGAGCTCATAGTTTGTAAGTAGTCCCAACAAGGCTCTAAGGCCCGTCCCCGGGTTGTCTGTGTCCACCCGAGGACGGGTGGACGAGCCCCGTTAGATGATTTCTCTATATGGCAAGGATGGAAATTCCCTATACGATGGACTTAACACATTAACTTAAAGGAAAGAAATCAATGGAATTAAAATTCTCTGCTGGACTATGGGTGTTTGCTAATCCGGTGGACAGGTTCTGTCCCGCTGGCTATGCGGAGCCAAGCACAGTGGTAGACCAAATCGAAGCGGCTGCGAAGGTGCCGGACTTGGCGGCCGTCGAGTGTCATCAGAGCGACATCGATCAGATAAGTACCTCGGAGTTAAAAAGACGCATCGAAGATAGAAATTTAGCCTGTTCCAATGTCAATACTAATGTCTGGGGGGATAAGAGGTGGAAATTGGGGGCATTTGCCAGTTGTGATAAAAAGCTGCGAACAGAGGCAATCGCTGAGGGCAAAAGGGCAGTGGATGTAGCCCGAGAGTTGGAAAGCCCCAGCATAGGACTTTGGCTTGGC
>DAOWIT010000141.1 GCA_030640765.1 Candidatus Latescibacterota bacterium
CTCCCCTGTGGGGAGGGGATAAAGGGGAGAGGGAGAAAAAGTATCTGAAATATCAAGACTTTCACCCTCACCCCGACCTTTTCCCCTAAAGGGAGAGGGAGTATTTTGGACTTTTTACGAATGCATCAACCCTGAAACCGACAAGCGAATCCCAGGCGAAAGGAGTTCACAGATTTGAAGAAAAGCCTTGTTTTTGCGATGTTTTTCATGGGCTTTGTCGCTGTAGTGGCGCAGGTTCTGCTGATCAGAGAAATGCTGGTGGTCTTTTACGGCAATGAGCTCTCCATTGGGATTATCCTGGCAAACTGGCTCCTGCTGGAAGCTGGAGGCAGTTGGTTTTTAGGACGATTGGCAGACAGGGTAAAAAGGAAGGTGTCAGGATTAGTTAGCTTGCAGATTTTTATCTGTCTTTATCTCCCAATAGCCGTTTATGTTACCCGCGTGATTAAAAACCTACTGGGAGTAACCACCGGCGAGGGTATAGGACTTCTCCCAATCTTCTACTGTTCTTTTCTCATCTTGGCCCCTCTTGCCTTGGCCCACGGGGCCCAATTCGCTTTCGGCTGCAGGGTCTTCTTTGAGATGTCGAAAAGGGCTGCTGCGGATATTGGACGGGTTTATATCCTTGAGGGCCTTGGCTCCGGAATAGGGGGACTTGTATTTACCTGGCTGCTTATCCCTCGTTTAAACTCTGTAGAGATAGCCTTGATAGTAAGCCTCCTTGGTCTTCTTGTTGCCCTCTGGGTAATGGCTTCAACGGAACGGAACCAAGAGAAGACAACTCCCAGTGCCAGGTTTTTGCACCGTGCGTTTTACTCTACTATAATCTCTCTATTAATCGCTGTCGTTTATCTTTTGTTCTCCTCCGCTGCTGGGAAAATTCACTGGCACTCGGTTCAGCGGCAGTGGAGAGGCTACAACCTGAAGTCGTATGAGAATTCAATCTATGGCAATGTAGCTGTGCTGGAAAAAGAGCAGCAGCTCGTCTTTCTCTCCGATGGCATTCCCATTTCCACCACACCGGTGCCGGACATAGCCTTCGTGGAGGAATTCGTCCATATAGCTCTTTTGTCTCACTCCGCCCCTGAGAAGGTGTTGATAATCGGGGGAGGGATGGGGGGAGTGTTAGCTGAAATTCTTAAACATCCGGTCAAACAGCTATGTTATGCAGAGTTAGACCCCTTGGTGATAAAGACGGTGGAGAGGTTCCCCACGCCTCTTACTACTCGAGAGTTAAGCGACCCTCGAACAAAGATCAAGTACATAGATGGCAGACTGTTGGTGCGCACAACTGGGCAGAGATATGATCTGATTCTCATCAACCTCCCTGTTCCCTCTACCTTACAGTTAAACAGATTTTACACGATGGAGTTTTTCCGAACAGCGCGTAATATACTGACCAAGGGAGGAATCCTGGTCTTGAGAGGTCCCGGCTCACTGGTATACATGAACAAGGAACTGAGAGACTTGAATTTGTGTATTTATGAAACTCTCCGACAGGTCTTCCCCAACATTAAGGTAATCCCTGGAGATTTCAATCTGTTTCTGGCCTCTGCCTCTCCTGAACTATGCGATATAACAGCCGCAGTGCTTTCTCATAGGTTGGAAAAACGTTACCTCGACACAAGGCTTTTAACCGATTTTCACCTCCGCTATAAACTCGACCCTCGAAAGCAAAGTTGGTTTTTCCAGTGTTTGGGGGGAGGGGAAAAAATAAGATTCAATAGAGATCTGCTTCCCTCGGGTCTTTTCTACAGTCTTTCCTACTGGAACGCCCTGTTCTCTCCGGGGATCACACCGGTCTTTGAGTTGCTCAACAGATTGAAGCTTTGGATGCTTCTGATTCCCCTGGCTGTTTTGGCAGCAATTCTCCTGAGTCACAAAGCGAGCAGAGTTAGCTGTCCTGTTCCCGTGGCTGTTGCTACCACCGGTTTCGGAGGTATGGCCTTCAATATGGTTCTGATCCTGGCGTTTCAGTCACTCTACGGCTATGTCTATAATATAATTGCACTGCTGACTGCTGCCTTTATGGTTGGCCTAAGTGCCGGAGCTCTGTTGATGCTCAGGATTATGAAAAGGAACACGCCGGAGAAGTCTCTTTTAAGGTGTTTCGAGATGCTAATTCTCTCTTTTTCCCTGCTATTGCCCTTGATACTTATCTTTTGTCACGCTGAGATTGCGCATCCTCTGGTGTTCCGGTCAGTGCCAGGGGTGATTCTCATCTTGAGTGCTATTTCAGGATTTTTAGTGGGTTCGGAATTTCCTCTGGCCAACAAGATGTATCTGAAGGGCAAAGGTAAGGTGGGCCAGGTGGCCGGAGTGCTTTACGGTGTCGATCTTTTTGGTTCCTGGTTGGGTGCCCTGGCAGTCTCAGTTGCTTTGGTCCCCGTGTTGGGAATATTTCAGACCTGCCTGCTGGTGGCTGCGTTTAAATTGTTCAGTTTCGTGTTAGTCGTTGCCTTGCCCTCGTCAGAATAGGCCGATGAAAAACAGCGGAAAGTCACACTCTCTGCTGGTAAAAACCTCGGTAACCTGTTTCCACTGGTTGATCCAGTTGAAAAAAAAGAAGCTGTAGAACTCGGGCATTCTTCTGAAGCCGCAGTCCCTTGGGGTTGGACACCACCAGCAAGCCCTCCCCTCTGCCTGAATAACCGGCGTCCCACACAGCCGAGACCACTGTGACTCCACAGCGCAGAAGGGAAGAACGAGGCCTGCCCAGGGCGATCACATTCTTAGGAAGATTTACCACCTCGTTGTAAACGACCTTGTATGAACCCGGAGAGAGTTCTATCCAGCCGGCTTTTTCAAATTCAAGCCTGGTACATTCTGAGAGTTGTCTATCTCTGTTCTCTAAGCCAATGCTGCCTTTCCCCTCCCAACCCCAGACCTCTTTTACCGTAAGTTCAATCCCGTTTTCCTGGATTTGAAGTTCGGGGGCAATCATTTTTTCCACCAGAGGTGGTCTCTGGCGCAGCATTTCAGTCAAGCTGTTTTTGGAAAGCACACCGCTCATTTGCTCTTCTGCTCTTCCAACATTTCCACAATCCTTTTCACCTCTTGGGTTCGGTGCTTAGGACATACCAGCAGGGCTTGTTCTGTCTGTACAATCACCAAGTCTTTGACTCCGATGGTGGCCACTAATTTCCCCGGGCAGCGGATAAAACAGCCCTCGGTCTCTATCCCCAGATGGAAAGCCTGCACCACATTGCCATTCACATCTTTAGACAGAAGCTCACTCAAGGCAGCCCAGGAGCCCACATCGCTCCAGTCGAAATCCCCTACCAGCATCGCCACTGCTTCGGCCTTCTCCATCACGCCATAATCAATAGAAATCGACTTTAACCTCTTGTAAACATCCGTAATAACCTGACCTTCTCGCTCAGTATCCAGTGCCTTCTCTATCTGGGCCAGCCCTTGGGCCAGCGCAGGCAGATATTCCTTGATCATCTCCAAGATGACAGAGGCTTTCCAAAGGAATATGCCGCTGTTCCACAGATAGTCCCCCTGAGTCAGATATTGTTCTGCCCGCTGTCGATCGGGTTTTTCCACAAATTCTTTCACCAAGTAGACCTTTTCTCCCCGGCACTGGCCTGTTGGTTTTCCCCGGTGGATATATCCGTATCCAGTCTCTGGGCCAGTAGGGGGGATTCCAATGGTAACCAATCTGTTCTGCAGACGTGCTACCTCAGCTGCTGCCCGGATTACATCGCTGAAGCGTCCCTGGTTGTAGATAAAATGGTCAGCCGGAGTAACGAGCATTACCCCGTCGGAGTCGATCTTCCTAATATAGATGGCTGCCAGACCGATACAGGCGGCGGTGTCTCTCCCTTCAGGCTCGGCGATTATGTTCTTTGCCGGAATTTCCGGCAGGTGCTCTCTGACCTGGGTGCTGTACATCTGGTTGGTGA
>DAOWIT010000030.1 GCA_030640765.1 Candidatus Latescibacterota bacterium
CGACGTCCTTGAAATCGGGAAGAGGTAACATCGTTAAAGTATTAACCTTTGCAAAATGCGCCAACTTACCGTTCGATAAAAGATATTAAGTCTCCCAGTGAAAATCAACATCTATTTTTCAACTCGAAGCACTGCTGACTTTTGAGTCCTGCATTATTGTCCGCTAATCAGAATGGACTTGACGGAGGGAGATTTCTTCTTATATTATGAGTAGTCAGCAAATGGGACTGGACGGAAAGCTTTCCAGGAGGGCAGTATGGCCTACCGAATTCCCGAAGAGACAATAGAAGAAATAAGAGAGAGAACCGACATCGTAGAACTTGTCTCCGAGTATGTTTCCCTCAAGAAGAGAGGCAAGAACTACTTCGGCCTGTGTCCTTTCCATACGGAGAAAACCCCCTCTTTCTCTGTCAATTCAGAAAAGCAGATATACCACTGTTTCGGATGCAAAACCGGGGGAAACGCCTTCTCTTTTCTGATGGAAACGCAGAATATAAGCTTTCTGGAGGCAGTAAGGATTCTGGCAGAAAGGGCCGGGGTGAGTCTGCCCGAACCCAGAAGCGAGGGGAAGAAGGATAAGACAAATGATCTACTTTATCAGGCTAATGAATTTGCTCAAAAGTACTTCCACCACCTTTTGCTGAAGGACAACCGGGCAGAAAAAGCCAGGGCTTACCTGAAGGGCCGGTTTATCTCCGAGAAAGTCGTCCAGGAATTCGGTTTAGGCTATAGTCCGTCTGACTGGGATGGTCTGCTAAAAGTGGCCGCCCAGAGGTCTATCTCTGGGGCTGTCTTAGAGAAAAGCGGTTTGGCTATAAAAAGAGATGATGGCGGATTCTACGATCGATTTCGTGACCGGATTATGTTCCCCATTCAAGACCGCAGCGGCAGAACGGTGGCCTTCGGCGCCCGAGCGTTAGAGGACTCACAAGAGCCAAAATATCTCAACTCTCCCGAGACTCCCATTTACCAGAAGAGTTTTGTCCTTTATGGATTGAGACAGGCCAGAGATGCTATCCGAAAGGCAGAACGGGCTATCGTGGTAGAGGGCTACACTGATTTGCTTCGGTTGGTGGAGGCAGGGATTGGCAATGTAGTGGCGTCCTCGGGAACGGCCTTAACTAAGGGACAGGCAGGACTTCTCTCTCGCTATTCCCATAGGATTACCCTGGTTTACGATGCCGACCTGGCTGGCTCTGCTGCTGCTTTCAGAGGGATAGATGTCCTCTTAGAGGCAGGCTTGGGAGTGGACATCGTCTCGCTGCCTGAGGGCTATGATCCGGACAGCTTCGTGCGAGAAAAAGGTGGCGAGGCATTCCAGGATCTTCTGGGCCAAGCCAAGGAAATCCTGGACTATAAACTAGAAACTTTAGCAAAAACCCAGGACCTGACAACTGTGGAGGGGAAAAGAGAGGCAATTGCCCAGCTTGTGGAGACTGCCTTGAGGATTAAAGATGAGATCAAAAGGGACTTGATAGTAAGACAGATTGTTGAAAGACTTAACACCGACGAAAAAGCGGTTCACCGAGAGATGGCCAGACAGAAGAAGCAACAAAGAGCGGTTGAGAAAGGACAACAGCCTGTGGCAAAGACAGACACAGAACCTCAAGGTCCAGTAGTCCAAAGAGAGCTGCTACGGATTATGTTAGGCAGAAAAACTATTGCAGAGGAGATAATGAAGGAGCTGAGCCCGGAAGATTTCTCTGCTGGAGCTTTTAGAGAGATTGCCCAGACCATCTTCGAGGTATGTCGAGCAGCCGGTGAACCTCAGGCCGCCGTCGTTATAGATCGCCTGCAAGAGCCCTCTTTAGCAAGTTTTGTGGCAAAACTAAGCACCGAGGGGTTAGATGAGAACTACATAGAAGAGTCCCTAACTGACTGCCTTCACCGGGTGAGAATTGATGGTATCTCTGAAAAGCTGAGTCAAATCAGGACAGAGATAGCCACAGCTCAGCGAGAAGGTGATGAGGGTCTGGTGGACAAATTTAATCGGCAGTATAATAGTTTGGTGAAAAAAAAAGCGGAATTGGTGGTTCAAAAAACTTGACTTTTAACAGGAGGCTTTTTATATTTAAACTTTATAGGGCCCATAGCTCAGGTGGTCAGAGCAGTCGACTCATAATCGACTGGTCCTAGGTTCGAGTCCTAGTGGGCCCACTCACTCTTTACTTCATTTGTGATTGTGAGAACATAAAAAGAAAAGGCCTCGCTTTCTGCGAGGCTTTTTTAGATCCTGCAAAGGTGATGCTCACTTCCGAGAGAACCATTATAAACACAGTGGTTGTCCGCCCGAACATCTCTTGCTTCCCCGTTCTAAGGGGCCTGTAATCCATGCCCGGAGCAGGATTCCCTCTCAAACAGTTTGGATTCCTCATCTGTTTTTGCATCACCAATGCAGGATAATTTCAATTTAGTACATTTCCTAAGTGAATGCAAGGATTTTTTTGCAAGAAATTTTGGGTACTTACCTTAAAATGACTCGCTGGCACTTTCCCTTGGGCCAACCCCAAGCCGAAAAAGGGCATAATATGCTATGCCCCTACAGTTGTGTTGTGAGTCTCTCTTTCA
>DAOWIT010000086.1 GCA_030640765.1 Candidatus Latescibacterota bacterium
CAGGCAGCACCCGTGGCGATAGGTATTCCGCCGGCAACAATGGCATCTGTTCCCAGAACACCGATCTCCAAGTCGCTGAGGTGCATAGAGCCTCCCCGGCCGCCGCAGCACCCTGGCGAAAGACCCATTATTTCAGCAAGGAGGATATTGATGGACTGCTGCATCTGGGAGGTAATCTTATGCGTCAAAGGGTTGTAATCTGCTGGTGTATAATACGCTAACGCCTTGGCCAGAAATTGGTGATGGGCACGATGGGTTCCACCTATCAAGTCAGTCTGACGAATGCCACTCATAGCACCCACCGCAACAGCCTCCTGGCCAATACTACTGTGCACAGGGCCATGGACAAGATCCTGCTGTTTTAATTCCAACACCGCTGTTTCAAAAGCGCGAATGAGATAAAGCTGTTGAAGCATCAACAGTAATGTCCGCTTATCCTGCTTCTTCCAGTCTTCTTCGGTGATCTTTAATCTTTTCCAATCAAAATCAAGACCTATCTTTTCCCAAATGGACATAATTTCCCTTAAATCGTTAATATTGTCATCTTATTGTCAGTTTTCCTACTCTTCTAAGGTGGCCACCGCCTGCCGACTTTCTCCGATAAGCATAGCAGTCATTCCGCCATCGGTGAAGATGTTAGCGCCGGTTATGTAAGAGGATTCATCGGAAGCCAAAAAGGCCACTACATTGCCCACTTCTCTCGGCGTCTGGACTCTCTTCAAAGGAATGTGAGCCATCCAGAAATCTTCGACCGCCTTCTCATCTCTGCCAGCCTGCTTAATATCCTGCCAGATTTTTGTGTCTGTGAGCCCTGGGCTAACGGCGTTAACTCTGATGCCCAGAGGACCAAACTCGATAGCCATAGACTTTGTCATACACTCCACACCGCCTTTGGCAGACGCATAGGGGACAGCCGAAGGCAGGGTGGCATAAGTGTGTACCGAGGCAATATTGATGATAGAGCCGCTCTTCTGTTTAACCATCTGGCGCAGGGCAGCCTGGGAGCAAAGGAAGGTTCCCCTCAAATCAACATTGATAACCTTATCCCAGTCCTCTTCTTTTGTCTCTAAGGTCGGCTTGACAAAGTTGGCTCCGGCATTATTCACTAAAATATCCAGTCGGTCGAATTCCGATACGGTCTTCTCTACCATGATTTCCACTTGACACCGCAGGGAGACATCAGTGTGAATAAACAGGCCTCGCCCCCATCTCTGCCGCAGGATCTTCTCCACCCGCCGACCATTTTCCTCGTTCACCTCGGCGATGACAACAGTTGCCCCACACTCTGAGAGCACTAAGGCAATTCCCTCTCCAATACCAAAACCACCACCGGTAACGATAGCCACTTTTCCGGAAATATCCGGCATCATCGCCTCCTTTCATCTTACTTCAATGGCAAAAGCCCTCACTGGTGAACCGTCGCGACCTTTTATTTTTAAAGGTGCCGCTGCGAAGAATACCTCCTCGGCAGTCAATTCTCTCAAGTGGGCTAAAGCCTCCACAATAATTATTTCCTGTTCCAGAAGAGTCTTATGGATTAGGGCATAGTCTTGGGGGTGTACAGTTGGTGTTTCCAATCCTAAGAGGTCTATTTCTTTTTCTGCTAACCACCTGGAGAGCTCTACAGTAATCACTGGCTGGTCAGAGAAATATTCTTCCTGGGGATAAACCTTATCCCAATCGGTGCGGAGGAGAACCTTTGCTCCCTTGGGGATTCTGCTTTCATAAGGTTTAAGATCTTCGACCCCTATTTCATCCTTTGCTTTCTTTCTGCTGAGGTCTATCACCAAGGCATTTCCCACGCATTTGCCCAGGTCGAGCTTGTCAACTGTCCGGCCGTTGTCAAAAAAATGAAACGGAGCGTCGAGATGGGTTCCCTGGTGAGTGCTCATTATTATCTGAGTGATGTTGTAGCCCATGCTTTTAATGGTGTGATGGACCAGTATCCCACACTTTGGATCGGGACTGAAGGTGGGCGCCTGGTGATAGATTTCCAGCGATAAGTCCACAATCCTTTTGGCCATTTCTTCTCCTTTCTGAAGTTTCGTAGCTTGGGTTAATCGCAGTTTTGTAGGTTGGGTTAAGCGCAGCGAACCCAACAAAAGACGGATCGTTGGGTTTCGTCCCTCAACCCAACCTACAACCTACAAGCTTTAAACTAAAAAACTCTAATGAGAATTACTACTTGGTTCCGGAAAAAACGGCGGTTTTTCCCAAACCCTCCGGCCCCATCCCCTGATATCCACCATCAATTGGAAGATCCACAGCGGTGATAAATGAGGCATCATCACTTAAGAGAAACAGCATTGGACCCGCACATTCTACTGGTTCACCACAACGCTCCATCATGTGGTATTGTCCCCATATAGGATCCCATTTTTTGCGACCGCCGCCAGCATCAGCAGCCTTATACACTTCTCTTGTCCAAATCCAGCCAGGGCTAACACTGTTGACTCTAATGTTATAGCGGATCAAATCTAATGCCATACACTTAGTCAGGGTATGAACTGCACCTTTTGCCGCATTATATGTCCAACGGTTCGGTTGAGCCACAAAAGCAGAAACGCTTGACATATTGACGATCGCACCTCCGCCCTGCTTCCTCATTGGCTCAACCACGCACTGAGCCATGACCGCATAGGCCATTGGTCCAACTTGAAAGACCCGCTCCCAATCTTCGCGGGTGGCATCCAGTCCTTTCGCCGTGAACGAAAAGGCGTTATTAACAAGGTAATTGACTTTTTCCCATTTGGCCAGCGTTTGGTCAACCGTGTTTTTGCAAAATCGTTCATCGGCCATGTCGCCCCGGCAGAACAGGACGTTGTAACCGGCATCCTTCAACTCTTTTGCTGTAGTCAGACCTGCATCGCTAATTCCAGTGAATGTTACCAACGCTCCTTCCTTGCATAATTCTTCGACGATTGCTCGTCCTATACCGGATGAACCACCTGTTACAATAGCTACCTTGCCCTTAAAACGGTTCTTTATGGCCTGTCTCTGCTTCATGGCGCATCTCCTCGTGAGTTGCTAATCCATTACTAATCCACCGTTTACATCCAGTGTTTCACCAGTGATATAGCGGGCTTCCTCTGAGACCAGAAAGAGTACAGCTCCCGCTACATCTTGTGGTTTGCCATAATCTTTCCAGGGTATCATATTCTTGAATCTGGTATTCATCTCATCTCCCCAGGCATCGGTCATTTCTGTCTCTATGGGCCCAGGACAGACACAATTGACATTGATCTTGTGGGGGGCAGCAGCGAGGGCCAGGGATTTAGTAAAGCAGATTACGCCTGCTTTGGAGGCAGAATAATGAGCACCTACGGCTACCCCTCCGATCTTTGCTGAGGCAGAGGAGATATTGACAATCTTTCCCGATTTTCTGCCCAGCATTTCTCTAAACACAGCCTGAGAGCAGAGGAAAGTTCCCTTCAGATTCACGGCAAAAACCCTATCCCATTCCTCTTCCTCTATCTCCAAGATGGGAGAGAGGGAACATATGCCGGCACAATTGACCAGTATATCTATTTGACCGAATCGGGAAATGGTGGTCTTGACCATCCTTTCCACATCCTGCTTGTTGGAAACATCCACTTTAACCGCTGTAGCTTCCTGTCCGATAATCTCAATTTCTCTCACAACTGCCTTCGCTTTTTCCAAATTGATGTCGCTGGCCACGATGCTGGCTCCTTCCTTGGCCAAGGTGAGAGCAACAGCCCTACCCAGGCCCTGTGCTGAGCCAGTAACAATGGCCACTTTATCTTTCAATCTCATTCCCATTTCTATTCCTCCACCATTTCTTCAAACTGAAGCAACCCAAACGCTCATGCCGACGGGGTCGGCGCCATGAATGATAAAAACAGTTGAGTCTATTTTCGAGGTGTCCAGAACCTCCCGCAGGTTTCGAACCTGTGGGAGGTTGGTATCATTTTCAGAACAAAAACCAGGACTTGTTTATTATCATCCTGCCGGTACCTGTTCTGATCTGCCAATGGTTATGACTAAGCTCCAGCTATTGTCTCCATGACCTTTTAGGGAGGCACACTCACCACGCTGAATGGCTGTGTCCAGTTTATCAGGACAACCGGTACAGGGTTCAAGGGCCACATTATAGCTGGGCTGTCCCTCATCAGGCCACCCTCCTTCGTTGATCCACACTCCCACATAGGGTATTTTCTCCACCGGAAAAGAGAATTTCAGAAAGTTTCCTGTTAGGGGATTATGCAGGGCACACCAGCCTTGCTCCAATGCAGTGGTGAAGAACTTTGTTGCCTGATTGGCCTCTGGTGAGTTAACAACGCTCAGGTCAATAACTTCTCCACCCGCTCCCTGGGCCTGGGGCCAAGATGTTTCGTAAAGAAGTCTGCCTAGCCTCTCATCCTTCGACCAGTCAGTACGTATCCGTGGTTTACCCGGCAGAAGAATCTTTGTCCCCGGTGTCACGGTCAATAAAGGATGGGCCGCCCAGATGTATTTGAATTCAAATGGAGAAAAGTTCTTGAGTTGATAAGCGATATTGATCCTATCTTCCTGGAGTGTAAACACCTTAACGAAGCGATAAGAAAATCTTACCCCGAAGACGGTGAGTCTCAAGGTCTCCCCTTCTATCTCGCTTTCCCAGGGTAAGGCCCACAATTCCCCGTGATCAGGGATATGGATACCCTTCCACGGCCCTTCAGGATAAAACCCCTCCGCAATTGCCGGGAAGCATTCGTCATAACCACTGATATCATAGTGGGCAAAGTTTGCTCCGTAGGCAGGTATCCGAAATGGCCTCCCGCTCAACGAGATGTATTCATGTCCGTTTTCTTTAAGTATCAGCGAGATGATCTTCCCGCCAATCTGGGGAAGGAGGGAAAAACTCACCTGTTCGTTTTCTACGGTAATTCTCTCCAAGCCCTGAAATGTGTCTTGAGAAATCTCGGTCATTTCCAACCCCAAAATCAGAAAAGTAATATCAGAAGCAGCCGGCAGCGTTCCCAAGCTTAAGGAGTATATTTTGCCTCTCCCATCAGAAAAACTGGCCTGATGGCCTGCATCGTTTCCAGGAGATGAAAGGCCTGTTCCCATTCCTCAATCCGGAACCGATGGGTGATAAGAGGTAAGGTGTTGACCTTCTTTTGGGACAGGAACTTAAGGGCCTTCTCCCAGTCCGGGCCTCGGGAGCTATAGGCGAAAAAGAGAGCAATTCCTTTGGCCACCATCCGGTCCCAGTCGAGAGGAATTTCTCTCTGCCCTGTTATTCCCACAACAGCCATCCGGCCGTTTCTCCTCAGCAGTTCCACCCCCTGAGTAATGGCTACCTTATTCCCGGAGGCTTCCACAATAACATCAGCTCCTACTCCCCCGGTCAGGTTCATCACTTTTTCTTTCAAATCTTGATTCTTGATATTTAAAGTTTCAATTCCCAGTTTGCGGGCACAGGCAAACCGTATTTTTTCATCCTCAGGGGTACCGACTAAAAGCACCCTGCCTGCACCTTCTGCCCTGGCTACCTGGGCAGCCAAAAGGCCAATAGCACCAGGCCCGAAGACTACTACCGTATCGTCTGTCTTTATGCCACACCGCTCCGAAACAGCATGGACTGACACTGCCAGCGGCTCGGTAAGTGCAGCCTGTTCAAAAGAGACATTCTCCGGAATGGGGTGGAGAAGATTTACTGGCAGCTTTACATAATTAGCAAAGCATCCGTCAGAATGGATTCCCATAGCCTTTTTCTGGGGACAGAGATTAGGATAGCCCAGAGAGCAAATCCGGCAGACGCCGCAGGCAAATGGATTGTTCTCAGAGACAACCCGATCGCCTATCTGGAACGTCTTTACTCCAGGGCCAAGATGTTGAATAGTGCCGGAGAATTCATGGCCCAGAATAAGTGGTGGGGTATTCGAAAAACGGTCATAGTAGATATGGACATCCGTACCACAGACACCGGCCACCTGGACTTTAATTACTGCTTCTCCTTCTCCGGGGCGTGGCTCCGGGACATCTTTGAGCCCAACATTCCCCTTGCCTTTGGCAAATTTCAGCAGGGCCTTCATCAGTCCGATTCTTCTTCCATAATAGGCAACATTTCGGCAGCTCGGCGGAGGACAGCCACACTGGCTCTTTTTCCAAGATGCTCAAATGCTTGATCTAAGGCCGACTGTGCATCGGGGGCATAGCCCAGGCCTACTTTCTCAATCTTTTCCTGGCTGATACCGTTGGTCACAAGAATGCAGGAAACCCCTTGTTCAATTGTTGCCTCAGCCACCTGGATCATATGCACCGCAGTTACCAGGTGTTTGATTTCACCGCGAGCCACTAACTGTTTTACTTCTTCCGTTGGCCGGTAACCAAATTTAATGATTTCGTCTTCGTGGGTACAGGAAAATCCTTCTCGACAGGGAGAGACCAGGATGATCACTCCACCTTTTTCTACCACCATACC
>DAOWIT010000040.1 GCA_030640765.1 Candidatus Latescibacterota bacterium
ATGGACTTCGGCGCTGTCTGTGAGGGCTATGCCTCCGATTTCACCCGCACAGTCGTGCTTGGAAAAGCTACCCAAGAACAAAAACAGAGGTACGATCTGGTGCGCCAGGCCCAGAGAGAGGCAATAAGAATTGCCAAGGCGGGAATGGACTCAGTGGAACTGGACAGGACAGCGCGCCAGATCATCGGAAACGCAGGCTACGGGGCAAACTATCGCCATTCCTTGGGCCACGGCGTAGGGCTACAGGTACACGAAGCACCCCGTATCTCCTGGAAAAACGGCACCATCTTAAGACCTGGTATGGTGCTTACTATAGAACCAGGCATCTATTTCCCAGGCTGGGGAGGCATCAGAATAGAAAATATGATACTGGTTGAAGAAGATGGCTGTGAGGAGTTAACCAAGACGACAACAGAATTCATTTCCTTACACCTATAGTACCTCAAATATCGGACTTAGAACCCGCGGGCACAGAGAGACAAATAATCCCATATCTCCCTTTCTTAGCTACTTATCCTTGCAATATATCCTTTAACTGTTAGGTCAAGACAATAAACTCTGAGCGGAGTTACCGCTTCAGCGGTTTATAATAAACCCGTGAACGGGTAACTCCAAAGTACTCCAATTGTGAGGTTAGACAAGGCGCAAGAGACCTGAGATGAAATTAACCCAACCTTCAAAGAACGTGACCTATCGTTGAAAATTAGTTCTCTACGGAAAACCCCGCTGGAGGTAAGTAGATGGCTACGACTGCAAACTTCAGAAATGGAATGGCTATTCAACTTGAGGGACAACTGTTTACTATCGTAGAATTCCAACATGTCAAACCTGGCAAGGGGGGCGCATTTGTCCGCACCAAGCTAAAGAATGTTAAGACAAAGGCGGTGCTTGACAGAACCTTCCGGGCAGGAGAAAAGGTAGAAGAAATACGGTTAGAGAGAAAGCAGATGCAATATCTTTACCACACAGGCGGCATTTGTTATTTTATGGACAGCGAAACCTACGATCAACTTCCCATATCTGTTGAAGAGATCGACGAGGCACGAGAACTTCTGAAGGAGGGTGAGACAGTAACAGTCATCACTTGGAAAAACAGCCCCTTGGGGATAGAACTCCCCATCTTTGTGAACCTAAAGGTAGTTGAGACTGCACCGGGAGTGAAAGGCGACACGGCCTCAGGCGGGACAAAGCCGGCAACATTGGAACCCGGAGTGGTAATTCAAGTGCCTCTCTTCATCAAAACCGGCAACACAGTGAGGATTGACACCCGAACAGCAAGCTATATCGAAAGGACAACAGAGTGAAAGAGTCCGAGATCAGAAAACTGATAAAGCTGGTGGAGGAAAGCGACATCAGTGAGTTGGAGGTCTCTCGGTGGGGCAAAAAGGTAAAAATCTGCAAGTATCCCTCTGCTGTTAGTCCCTCCGTTGTTTCCCAGGAATCCGAGGAAGAGGGTCAGACTATTATCTTATCTCCTAAACAAGAGCAAGAAAAGGAGCAATCTGAAACTCCCCAAGAGCAGCTTCATCAGATTAAATCTCCTATGGTGGGGACTTTCTACCGGTCCCCTACCCCTGATGCCGAAACCTATATCAAAAAAGGCGAACGGGTTGCTGTAGGACAGGTGGTGTGCATTATCGAGGCGATGAAGATTATGAACGAGATCGAATCCGACATAGAAGGCACAATAGTGGATATCCCAGTGGATAATACCGCTCCCGTAGAATACGGCCAAACATTGTTCTTGGTAAAACCTGATTGAACCAGTGAATAGAGCTAAGCATGTCCACAGATTCGGTTGTAATTCAGGAAGATGTGAGCCACGGAGACACAGAGAAAACCAGTATTTTTTGATCTTTGTGTTTTGGTATCTTTGTGACTGATTATGTTTTAGTGAAGTATAAAATAAATACGTATAAATTCTTGGTTGTTAGGATGTTATGTTTAATAAAATATTGATTGCCAATCGAGGTGAGATTGCCCTGCGGATCATCAGGGCTTGTAAGGAGTTGGGAATCGCTACCGTGGCTGTTCACTCGGAGGCCGACGCCAACTCCCTGCATGTGAGGTTTGCCGATGAGGATGTCTGTATCGGTCCAGGCCCCAGCAGCCAGAGTTACCTGAATATCCCTCAAATCATAAGCGCTGCCGAGTTAACCGATACTGATGCTATCCACCCCGGCTACGGATTTCTGGCCGAAAACGCCTATTTCGCAGAGGTATGCGAGTCCTGTGACCTCAAGTTTATCGGGCCCTCAGCCGAGATGATCCGCCAGATGGGAGATAAAGTCTTCGCCCGGCATTCAATGGCCGAAGCCGGTCTTCCTATCATCCCCGGGAGTCACGGCGTCGTTGAAGACATCAAAATAGCCAGGGAGGTGGCTAACGAAATGGGTTATCCACTGCTGTTAAAGGCGGCTGCTGGTGGAGGAGGCAAGGGAATACGCTTGGTTAAACAGGACAAAGAGTTACGAGATGCCTTTCAGATGGCCCAGGCAGAAGCCCAGGGCAGTTTCGGTAATCCCGCCCTTTACATAGAACGGTACATCGAAAAAACCCGCCATGTGGAAATCCAGATATTAGCAGACCAGTTCGGCAATATGGTACACTTAGGGGAAAGAGACTGCTCCATCCAGAGAAAACACCAGAAGCTTGTGGAAGAGTCCCCCTCACCAGCCGTTGACGAAGAGCTCCGTCAGAAGATGGGAGCAGCAGCCATAAACGGGGCCAAAAGCATCGGCTATCAGAGTGCTGGCACGGTGGAATTCCTGCTCACCCCCGATAGAGAGTTTTATTTTATGGAGATGAACACCCGAATCCAGGTGGAGCACCCCGTGACTGAGATGGTGGTCGGCATTGACTTAGTGAAAGAGCAGATTAGACTTGCCGCCGGAGAAAAGATAAGATGGGAGCAGAAGCAGATAAAATTGTCCGGCCACGCCATCGAATGCCGGATCAATGCCGAAGACCCGGAGAGAGACTTTGCCCCCTGCCCTGGAACCATCTCCGGTCTGCACATCCCTGGAGGACCCGAAGTGAGGATTGACACCTACCTGTACGTCCCTTACCGAATCCCTCCTTTTTACGACTCCCTCCTGGCTAAGGTGATCACCCACGGGGAAACACGCGAAGAGGCAATAAACAGGATGCAACGGGTTCTGGAAGAGGTGATTATCGAAGGTGTGCCCACTACCATTCCCCTGCATCAAAAAATTATGAAAGACCCCAATTTCAGAAAAGGCTGGGTGGATACTACTTACATCGAGACTATGACCGAGATGGCCAAACAAGAGGCCGCCTAAGATGCTACTTGCAGTGGATATTGGCAATTCCAATATATCTATTGGCCTATTTCCAGGAAATACCTTAGTTGACTATTTTCAGCTGCCTGCGGACCTTCAGAAAACCCCGGAGGAGTACAGCGACTTGCTCACTGAGCAACTGGATACAAAGGGAATTGCCCTTGACAAGATCGACGATATGGTTATTGCTTCAGTGGTGCAACAACTCTCTTCGATTCTCCAGCGGGTTTCTCGTCTGCTCTGGGGAAGGGATCCGCTGACCATCAGTTATCAGAACATTCCAGAGTTAAAGATCCGTTATCGCAGACCGGAGACCGTGGGGATTGACAGACTGCTGGCGGCATTGGCTGCCTACAAGACCTACGGTGCACCGTTGATTGTGGCGGATATCGGGACGGCGGTGACCATAGATGTCCTCTCCTCTGAGGGTGAGTTCTTGGGTGGGATTATCGCTCCCGGGCCGCAGATTTGTGCCGAAGCGCTGGCCGAAAAGACCAGCCTGCTGCCTCAGGTGGAGCTTCAGCCTCCCTCCGAGTTGATCGGCAGAAGCACAGAGGAGGCTATTAAGTCAGGTATTATTTACGGAACGGCGGAACTGGTGGACGGCTTGATTACAAGGATAAGGAAGCAGATAAAGAAGCCAGCTAAAGTAATTGCCACAGGAGGATTCGCAGATGTAGTCTCCTCAGAATCAAAAACCATAGCGATCGTAGAACCACACCTGGTGCTCAAAGGGATTCAGATGATCTACAACTACTTAAAAACGAGCGACTGATCGAGACGCTGCCCCGAATTGCGATAATTATCGGGCGGCCTGCAAATCGTCCCTGTTTTTTGTTCAATATCCTGAAGTACCCCTGTTCCTCAGCACTTCACAGTTTAGAGCTATAACCATTGTTGCCGGAGGCGAAAACAGAAGAAAATGAACGAATATTAGCAAAAAACCGATTTGG
>DAOWIT010000052.1 GCA_030640765.1 Candidatus Latescibacterota bacterium
ACAACCTATTTTCGACCGCAATCTGGCTAGTCTAATGCTGTAAATCCTTGTTGTAAGCGGAATTCACCCTTTAGGGTGTAACAGCCTGAAGGCTGTATTCCGGTATTTTTCGACAGAATCTGGCTATCAGTCATTAATAAGACAAGTGAGAGGGAACCTAACAAAGTGAACTTCGAGGGTAAAAAAGTTACTGTAATGGGATTGGGGCTTTTCGGTGGAGGGTTGGGCGTCACCAGGTTCTTGGTGAACAAGGGAGCCGAAGTCACCGTCACTGATCTGCGGGACGGAGAGACCCTCCAGGAATCAATAGATGCCTTAGTCAACCTGCCAGTAACGCTAAAACTGGGTGGACACGATAGAAGAGATTTCCAGGAGGCAGAGTTGATTGTGGTCAACCCAGTTGTGCCTCAACAGTCCCCTTTCTTGAAGGTTGCCCGGGAGAACGATGTACCGATTGAAACAGAGATGAACCTCTTTTTTCGCCTCTGTCCAGCACCTATAATTGGGATAACCGGAACTAATGGCAAGACTACTACCACCGCCTTAATCGGTGACATCCTCCAAAGAGTCAACCCCCAGACCGTGGTGGGAGGAAATATCGGGGGGTCTCCCCTGGAACGGCTTGGCCAGATTAAACCTGATACCCCGGTGGTGTTGGAGCTTTCCAGTTTTCAGTTAGAATACCTCCGGAGTGTAGGCAAAAGCCCACACATAGCGGTAATAACCAATCTCACTCCTAACCATCTTGACCGCCACCGGACGATGAAAAACTACATTGAGGCCAAAAAAGGGATAATCGCTCACCAAGGACCTGGAGATATAGCAGTGCTGAACTACGACGACCCCATTGTCAGAGATTGGGAGAAAGAGTGCCAGGGCAAGGTGTGGTTTTTCAGTCTGAAGAGGAAACTTGACCGAGGGGTGTTTGTCCAAGCGGAGAAGATTGTTTTGAGGCAAGGGACCCACGATGCCGAGATCTGTGGGGTACAAGAACTGCTTCTGCCAGGCAAACACAATCTGCAAAATGCCCTGGTTTCAGCCGTAGCTGCCTGGTTGGCAGAAGCTCCACTAAAGGCCATTCGAGAAACATTTCGCACCTTCCAGGGCGTGGAATATCGGTTAGAATTTGTCAGAGAGCTGGGCGGAGTGAAATACTACAACGATTCCATTGCTACTACTCCTGAATCTACTTTGGCGGCCTTGGACTGCTTCTCAGGAGAGATCACCCTTATCGCGGGAGGGTCCGATAAAGGCTTGCAGTTCGGAGAGTTAGCAAAAGCGATTGTCGCTCGAGTGAAGACTCTCATCCTGATTGGAGCCACTGCGGAGAAGATCGGCACTCTGGTGGAGAGAGAAAAAAACCAACAGGGAAGGAAAGTATCTTTGCACTATTGTCTTTCTCTTGCTCAAACGGTACAGAAAGCCAAGGAAGAGACTCGAAAAGGTGGAGTAGTGCTACTGTCGCCTGCCTGTGCCAGCTACGATATGTTCAGAAATTTTAGAGAGAGAGGAGAGATATTCAAGAAGCTGGTTTGGGAGTTGTAACGGGGATTCTGAAGGTGCTTCAGAGTGAAAAACTGGTTACTGGTTTACCAATCACCACTTACCAGTAACCAGTTACCAATATCCCAGATGTAGGGTTTTGGACTACTGGATAGGGCGATACTTCAGGGGTTTAAACGGAATTCCAGACTCTACCGAAGGGACAAGTTGCGAAGGAGCCCCCAAGAGAAATTCTCCCTTTTTGATCCACTCCTTCAGGGTCTTGGCAATCTCTCTTGCCTTGGAATAACTGGAAAGAGAGGAAGTAGGGACCTTTCTCCCTTTTATGGTGATGTTCCCTTGTTTTAAGGATTTGTAATCTACCTCGCCCAGGATCTCCGATCTATTATTGGGGTAGGCATCGGAGTAATCAACTATTGGAGCCCATATCTCTTCGTCTTTGACCGCGGTGAAGCGGACGATCTGTTCGTTTAATATAGGAATGGGAATACCCAGTCCCACCGTCAGCGATGCCCCATATCCCAACATGCTTACGCCGACCAACCATTCAGGGCTCATCTGTTTAAGATCTCCAATGACGGCCAAGGTGCCTGCTCCGGCTTTGACCACGCCGTTCTCTCCCCTGGGAACGTTAGGGTCATGTTGGGTTCCATGCCAGCAAACGTAGCCCACCCCACCCCCTAAGAAGATTCTGCTTCCAACGCCGATGGTTCTGTAAAAGGGGTCGTTAAACAGGGGACTGAGCTGACCGGCACTGCAGTAGATGGCGTTCCCCAAGTTGGATTTGAGGACGCCCATATAGGTGTGAATGGTTTTAGCTGAAAGGTTTACTGCCACATTGTAATTCTGGTAGGCGTTTCTGGGATTCAACAGGGTGGCTTCATTCAGGTCTTTAATGTTAATCCATGTCTCCAGTCGTTTCCGGGGATAGCAATCAGTACCGTAGCCGATAGCCTTAAGTTGAATGTCTTTACCTCCGACTAAGTCCTGGATCACGTGGCCCCCGCCGTAGAGGAACTCTCCCGGATAATGGGTATTCAATGGGTCGTGCTCCGGCAGAGCGGTAGCCCCCAGGTAAAGGTCTACAGCGGCTAAGCCAGCAGAAATAGGGATGTCGTTTAGCCAGGCCTGGTGAATTTTAATCTTGGGAGTGGAATGTCCGATATTTAGGAGCACCCCAGAGGAGCACATCGGCCCGAAAGTGCCTGTAGTAACCACATCTACCTGTTCGGCGGCCTTTCGGGTTCCTTCTTGTGCAACAATGTCGATGATCTCCTCGGCAGTGACTACTACTGCTGCCCCCTTTTTTATCTTTGCGTTTATTTCAGCGTA
>DAOWIT010000132.1 GCA_030640765.1 Candidatus Latescibacterota bacterium
CGCCGGAGGAGTTAAAGGCCAAGCTGGATCACTTGGAGGACAGATTCGGCATTCCTGCCACGGAGGTAATCAGCTCACAGGGGCAGGAGAAGCTGGCCAGAGCCGTAGTGGAATACTTCGGAGTAGAACAAGACTGAGAAAATGCAAACCGAACACTCGATAGAGGATCGAATTAAGGAACTGATAGTTCAAATACTGGAGCTTGAGGTAAACCCTAGTGAAATTGAAGACGATGACCTGTTGTTTGGAGGAGAGATAGGACTGGATTCTACAGCCACATTGGAGCTCACAGCAGGCATAGAAGAGACATTTGGCATAAAAATCGGAGATGAAGAGCTAATCACTGCATTGTTTGAGAGTGTAGATTCTTTGACAAAGTTTATTAAGGAGAAACTGGCCGTCCAGGGGAAAATGGCTCGGAAAGACAGCACATGATCCGGAGAGTAGAGGTAGGGGCACCCTCCGTGGTCGCCCAGGGGTGGTGGAAACAGAGGAGGAAAGAACAAAGAGAACGAAATCTCCCTCGATATCAAGAAACGGGGGAGATTTTTTACCCGACTCTCCCCCGGCTTCCCCGTAACGTCATCTAAGGTTCTATTTCAGGAATGAAGCGCCACCAATGTGTTGAACTCCTTCTGCGTGACGGAAAAAATCCGTTTTTTCGCCCTGTTCTGTCAAGTATCTTATTGATACTATTGAAGTAATAATTCTCTTATAGAATAACACATAAGAATGAAAAATTCAACTGTTTTTCTCCCCCTCCCCTTTGTCCCCTCCCCACAGGGGAGGGGAGAGGTGACTGTTTACGAACGGATCAAGCCTGCGGCCAGGCGATTTATTTCAGAAGGAACGTAGCAAAAAAAATCCCCTGCAGGGGAAAAAACCTGCAGGGGATTTTGGTGAATTAATACTCACCGTATCCTCCCGGACCTCCCGGAGGCATAGGTGGGGCCGCCTTCTCCTTTTCTGGGATATCAGTCACCAGGGCCTCGGTGGTCAAAAGCAGCGAGGCGATACTGGCAGCGTTTTCCAAAGCGTTTCTAACCACTTTGGTGGGGTCAATGACTCCAGCCGTCGTCAGATCTTCGTAGACTTCTGTTTCGGCATTAAAGCCGAGATCCCCTTTGCCGTCTTTCACCTTCTGGACGACAACCGCACCCTCAAAGCCAGCGTTTTCGGCGATCAGACGAAGAGGGTTCTCTAAGGCACGTCGGATTATACTAACACCGACCTCTTCATCACCTTCTGCTTCTACTTTATCCAGGGCAGAGATCGACCTTAGCAGGGCTACTCCGCCGCCGGCGACGGTTCCCTCCTCCACAGCAGCTTTGGTGGCGTGCAGGGCATCTTCCACTCGGGCCTTCTTCTCTTTCATTTCGGTCTCAGTGGCTGCTCCTACATTGATTACCGCCACTCCTCCGGCCAGCTTTGCCAGACGCTCCTGCAACTTCTCCCGGTCGTAATCGGAGGTGGTGTCTTCTATCATGCGGCGGATCTGTTCTATCCGTCCTTTTATGTCCTCTGTCTTGCCTCCGCCTTCCACTATGGTAGTGTTGTCTTTGTCAATGGTGACCCTTTTGGCGCTACCGAGGTCTGAGGCCATAGCGTTCTCTAACTTGAATCCAGCCTCCTCAGAGATGACCCTTCCGCCGGTGAGGGTGCAAATATCCTCAAGCATTGCCTTTCTGCGGTCGCCAAAGCCAGGGGCTTTAACCGCTGCGCACTTCAGCGTTCCCCGCAGTTTGTTCACTACCAGGGTGGCTAAGGCTTCACCTTCCAGGTCCTCGGCTATGATCAGAAGGGGTTTACCCATCTGGGCGGTCTTCTCCAACAGGGGCAGCAGGTCCTTCATAGCTGAGATCTTCTTGTCATGAATGAGGATCAAGACATCTTCAAGCACTGCTTCCATAGTCTCGGCATTGGTCACAAAGTAAGGGGACAGATAGCCGCGGTCAAACTGCATACCTTCCACCCAGTCTAAGGTGGTCTCTGTTGTCTTGGCCTCTTCTACGGTAATCACTCCGTCTTTGCCTACTCTGTCCATCCCATCGGCGATGATCTCACCAATGGTCTTGTCATTGTTGGCGGAGACTGTTCCCACCTGAGCGATCTCGGTCTTGCCGGAGACCTCTTTGCTCATTTTTTTCAGGTTATCTACCACGGCCTTGACTGCCTTTTCGATTCCTCTTTTCAGGGCCATAGCATTTGCCCCGGCGGCCAGATTTTTCAGCCCTTCGGTAAATATTGCCTGGGCAAGGACGGTAGCGGTGGTGGTGCCGTCGCCAGCCATATCGCTGGTCTTGGAGGCAACTTCCTTGAGCATCTGCGCCCCCATATTCTCGTAGGGATCTTTCAGCTCGATCTCCTTGGCCACCGTCACGCCGTCTTTGGTCACAGTGGGGGAACCGAATTTCTTATCTAAAACGACGGTCCGGCCCTTAGGACCAAGGGTTATCTTAACTGCGTCGGCCAGGATGTCCATCCCCTTTTTCAATTGATCCCTGGCCTCCACATTAAATACCAGTTGTTTTGCCATCTTTTCTTTTCCCTCCTTTTTTTACTTCTTAATGATAGCCAGAATATCGCTCTCGGACATAATCATAAGGTCCTCGTCGTCAACTCTCACCTCTGTGCCGGCGTATTTTCCATAAAGGACAGTGTCGCCGACCTTGACGCTCATCGCCACTCTTTCGCCGGAATCGGAGACCGAACCCGGTCCGATCGCCTTCACTTCGCCTTGCTGCGGTTTCTCTTTGGCAGTGTCAGGGATGATAATGCCTCCCTTCTTCTCCTCCGAAGTCTCCAACGGCCTAATTAACACACG
>DAOWIT010000002.1 GCA_030640765.1 Candidatus Latescibacterota bacterium
GAATACATACAACCGATTCATCGGTTTTTGCTCAGATAACCGACTCGTTCTTAAAAACCACAGTCAAAACATAAGGCATCAAAAATCCTCCACCATTAAACCGTTAAAACGGTTAGCCGCTGTATTAACGCGCTTTTTGGCCCACGAATAAATTCGTGGGCTGCCGGGTGTCGTGAAATTCCGAATCCAGGGGTTAAATTGAATTGATCGGTCTTTTAACGAACAACCGGCAACGATCGACACGCCGAGAAAAATAGGCAGATCAAAACGAAGAAGGCTGGACCAATGGATGAAATTCAATCAAAACTGCGACAGACAGCCAAGCAGTTGCTCTCCGAAGGCAAAGTTGACCTGCTCATCGGCTACCAGCAGGGTTCTCTGCCCCTGAGGACTACCCCCTGTTTTGTCACTCAGGAGCAGGAGACTGCTGGCCTGGTCTGGAACTCGTTCTGTGGCAATAATCTTGCTGTTTACCTGCCAGGGTTGTTCAGGCCTGACCCCCGAAGTAGAAAAAGGGAAGAGAAGAAGGTAGGCATTGTGGTTAAAGGATGCGACTGCCGCTCGGTGGTTGGACACCTGAAAGAAGGCCAGGTGCCCCGAGAAAATCTGGTGATAATCGGCGTCCCCTGCCAGGGAATGATCGATGAGAAAAAGATTGCGGCAAAACTTGAGGGAAGAGAAATTATAAAGGCCGAGGAACAGGATGGACAGATCCTGGTGGTAGACGAAGAGGGACAGGAAATAAGGTTGGCGAAAGAGGATTTCTTGAGAGATTCCTGCCAGGTCTGTCAACATCCAGTTCCTCCCCTGTATGACATTTTAATCGAAGGGGAACCAGCAAGACAAGCAGTTCCAGATGAATATACCGAAGTAAAGGAATTAGAGGAACGATCCATTGACCAGCGATGGGAATTCTTCCAGAGGCAGATGAGCAAATGCATCAGGTGCTATGCCTGCCGGAACGCCTGTCCGCTCTGCTATTGTCCGGAGTGCTTTGCTGAGCAATCCCAGCCCCGCTGGGTGGGAACAACAGATGACCCTTCCGACATTATGGCCTTTCATCTGGGCAGGATATTTCATACCGCCGGCCGCTGTGTTGACTGCGGTGCCTGTGAGGCTGCCTGCCCAATGGGCGTTGAACTAAGAAAGCTCACCCGAAAACTGATCAAAGATGTAGGGGAGCTATTCGGGTATGAGGCCGGGGTCTCTGCTGAAGAGCCTCCACCCCTGGCGACTTATAAGCTGGACGACGATGATGAGTTCATTAAATAAACCCGTAAACGGGTAACTCCAGGAATAATAGCCTTAACTGAGTAAGTCAGCATAACAACTTCCCGGAGTTACCGCTTTAGCGGTTTATGACGAAAACAGAGGCAATTGAGAGATGACCGAGAAAATCCTGACCAAAGACAATCAAAAAGAGTTCTTGAGTCGGCTGATCAAAGACTATCAGGTGTTTGCCCCGGTAGAGAAAGACGGGAATTTGCTCTTCTCTCAGATTGACACCCCAGAGGAGCTGGCAGAGGAGTATCGCAACACCAAACAACCGCCCAAGGAGCTGTTCTTCCCTCACTCAGAAGCCCTTTTCCGTTTCCGAAAAGGACAAGCGATCGAGGAGAGCCCCAACGAGGCTGAGAGAGTGATATTCGGTATGCGTCCCTGTGATGCTAAGAGCCTGATTCTGCTGGATATGGTTTTTAATGCCGAAGGGTTCAAAGACCCCTATTTCATCGCCAGAAGAGAGAAGACCACCATAATTTCTATCGCCTGCGCTCAACCCCAAATCACCTGCTTCTGCACCTCCTGTGGCACCAGCCCCGTGTCAGAAGAGGGTTCGGATATCCTGCTTTTCGATCTGGGCGCAAATTATCTGGTTAAATCCATCACCCCAAAGGGGCAACAGCTTATAGACAACCTGGGAGGGCTCTTGACTGATGCCCAGAAGTCTGATCTGAAGAAAAGGGACGAGTTGGTCAAAACGGCGCTCGCTAAGATGAAATCGGAAATTCCTACTGAAGGACTGAAAGAGAAATTGGAGGGCATGTTTGATTCTCCGATATGGGAGAAAATACATCTTAAGTGCCTTGGCTGCGGTATCTGCACCTATCTTTGCCCCACCTGCCACTGCTTTGATATAGTCGACGAGGCGGTGGATTCCGAGGGCAAAAGGGTCAGAAACTGGGACTCTTGTATGTATCCTCAATTCACAATACAGGCCTCAGGAGTTAACCCGCGCCTTTCAAACAAGGAGAGACTGAGGCAGAGGATGATGCACAAGTTCAACTATTCCGTGTCCAACTATGGACAGATCTTCTGCGTGGGCTGCGGGAGGTGCGTCCGCAACTGCCCAGTGAATTTTGACATTCGGGAGATCGTAAAGCTGATAAGTGAGAAGTAGGAAGTAGGAAGTGAGA
>DAOWIT010000073.1 GCA_030640765.1 Candidatus Latescibacterota bacterium
GGCCAACGATTACCAGTTTGAGATAGTCTTCTCTCGACAGGTAGAGGCGCTGGGCAAGCAGGGAGATATTTTAGTTGCCTTCTCCACCAGCGGCAACTCTCCCAATGTGCTGCGGGCAGTAGAAACAGCCAAACAACGGGGAATCTCAACTATCGGGTTCACCGGCAGAAGTGGGGCGACCTGAAAGATATGGTAGACATCTGTCTTGCAGTTCCTGTAGACGAAACCTCACTGATCCAAGAGGGGCATGAGACTGCCTTCCACATTATCTGTCAATTGGTTGAACAGGGGATGTTCAGATGAGCAAATGCGGATATGTGGCCATTCTGGGACGCCCTAATGTGGGCAAATCCACCTTACTGAACGCCCTGGTGGGACAACCACTCGCTATTATCACTCCTAAACCCCAAACCACCCGAAACAGGATCTTCGGCGTCTCCACTACCGATGAAATCCAGGCGATCTTCTTGGACACCCCAGGAATGCTGAACCCCAAATATCGCCTCCAGGAACTGATGGTCAAACAAATAGACAAGGCCATCGGTGATGCTGATGTGCTTATCTTTATGGTTGACAGCACAGATTTTGTCAATAGCTTTGACCGGATATTGCAGAGCAAATTCACCAAGGCCTGGAAACCCGCAGTTCTGGCCCTGAACAAGATCGATCAGGTGAAGGGAAAACCTGTCTTGGAAGCGATGGAAGGGCTGTCAGAATTTCAACAGGCAGCAGAGATTGTCCCAATATCCGCCCTTCGTGGAGACGGTCTGGATCAGCTTCGCGACCTGATAGGAAAGCTTCTTCCTGAGGGGCCCTTTCTTTACCCTCTGGATGTTATCGCTACCCAGCCAGAGAGATTCTTCGTTGCCGAGCTAATTAGAGAAGAACTGGTCAACCTGTTAAGACAGGAACTGCCGTACGCCACAGCGGTGAAGGTGGAGGAGTTCAGAGAAAAGGAGGGAGGCAAGACTTACATTCGGGCCATTATCTTTGTGGAGAAATTATCCCAGAAAGGAATAATTATTGGCACATCAGGAGAGGTGCTTAAAAGGATCGGGACAACCTCTCGACAAAAGATAGAGTTGTTTCTGGGACACCAGGTGTACCTCGATCTGTGGGTGAAGGTGCGCAAGAATTGGCGAAAGAAGGACTTTGATCTGCGGGAATTTGGCTACACCGCGTAGATCAGGGCGTAACTTCTCTTTTCTAGTAGAGATGAAGACAGAATGAGTAAGCATAAACCATTTAGATGTAAGGAGACAGTGATGAGAGTTCTGGTAGTTGGAGGAGGAGGCAGAGAGCATACCTTGGTCTGGAAGATCGCTCAAAGTCCAAAAGTGGAGAAGATATACGCTGCCCCGGGCAACGCTGGCATATCCCAGAATGCCGAATGTATCTCTATCCAACCCACCCAGATCGATGAGCTGGCCGATTTTGCTGAAACAAACGAGATTGAGCTGACTGTGGTTGGTCCCGAAGGCCCGTTGGTAGTAGGGATAGTCGACACTTTCCAGACCAGAGGGTTGAAGATATTTGGCCCATCCAAACAGGCAGCGAGACTGGAAGGAAGCAAGGTCTTTGCCAAAGAGCTGATGCGGGACTACGGAATCCCCACCGCCGGGTTTGAAGTATTCACTTCCCCAGATAAAGCTATAGGCTACATCAAGGCAAAAGGAGCTCCCATTGTGGTTAAGGCCGATGGTCTGGCAGCAGGAAAGGGGGCAGTCGTGGCAATGACTGAAGAAGAGGCCATTGAGGCGGTAGAAAAAATGTTAGTAGAGAAAACCTTTGGAGAAGCTGGGGACAAGGTGGTGATCGAGGAATACCTCCGGGGAGAAGAGGCGTCGGTGTTGGCCCTTAGCGATGGGGAGACGATAGTCCCGTTGGTTCCCTCTCAGGATCACAAGCGGGCGTTCGATGGAGACCAGGGGCCGAATACCGGTGGGATGGGGGCCTATGCCCCTGCCCCGGTGATCACCAAAAAGCTGATGCAGGAGATAAACAGCAGCATTCTGCAACCCACAGTTGAGGCTATGGCCGATAAAGGCATTACTTATAAGGGTGTCCTTTACGCCGGCCTGATAATGACTGCTCAGGGGCCACAGGTATTGGAGTTCAACTGCCGTTTTGGCGATCCGGAAAGCCAGGCCCAGTTACCCCTTATGAAAAGTGATTTGGTAGATATCCTTCTTGCTATCTGCGACCAGAAGTTAAAAGATGTACCCATTGAGGAGAAGAATAAGGCCGCTGTCTGTGTGGTAATGGCGTCCGAAGGCTATCCCGGCGCCTACGAAAAAGGCAGGGAGATCACCGGGCTGAAAGAGGCAGAGGAGATGGAAGGCATAGTTATCTTCCACGCCGGCACCAAAATGGAGAAGGGAAAGGTCGTAACCAACGGCGGCCGAGTACTGGGAGTAACTGCGGTAGCAGATGGCATCCCTGCTGCAGTGAACAGGGCCTATCAGGCGGTGGAGAGAATCAGATTCCAGGGGGCACACTACCGGAGGGATATCGGTTTCAGGGCGCTGGCCCGAGAGAACTTATAACTGCAAGGGATGGAAGTTGTCTTTGGTAGATTACCTTAATCTTCTTGCTAAACTCTAAGGAGGTAGCGGATGTTCGATGTAATCTCTCTGGGAATCTTGGTTGCCGATGTAATGGCTAAACCGATTGACAACGTACCTGAGGAGGATAAACTGGCCCTTTTCGACCGGATGGAGATGCACATTGGCGGGTGTGCAGCCAATACCGCCATTGCTTTAAGTCGCTTAGGGACCAAAGTAAAAGTAATAGGTAAGGTAGGGACCGATGCCTTCGGCGATTTCGTAATCAATACACTGGGAGAACACAAGGTGGACGCTTCCAGTGTTGTAAGAGACCCTTCGGTGAACACTGCCTTTACTTTTGCTATGATCTCCTCCCGGGGAAGGAGAAGATTTCTCCATACTATGGGGGCAGACGCCACCTTCGGCCTGGAAGATATAGAGATGAAAGATCTCCGAGGTGCCCAGATACTGCACGTTGCCGGCACCTACTTGATGTCCCACCTTGATGGCCAGCCGACCGCGGAGCTGCTCAGAGAGGCCCGCCGGATGGGGCTGAAAACCTCCTTGGACACTGCTTACAACGACCAGATTGAAGATTGGAGGCAGATTATCGTCCCCTGTCTGCCCCACATTGACTATTTCCTGCCCAGCATAGAGGAGGCAGAGAAGATAACCGGACAGACAGATTCCCAGAAGATGGCCAGAGTGTTGGCAGAGGACTGTCCCGGTACAATCGCCATAAAACTGGGATCCAAAGGCCTCTTCCTGAAAACCAGACAGGTAGAGAAGTTGATCCCGCCTTACCAGGTGAAGGTGGCGGATACCTCAGGGGCAGGAGACTGTTTTGTGGCTGGATTTTTGAGGGGTCTACTGGAGGGTTGGGACGAAGAGCGGTGTGCCCGGCTGGGCAACGCAGTGGCCTCTTTCTGCATCCAGGCCATCGGTTGCACCACCGGGGTGGTATCTTGGCAGAAAACAGTTAAGTTTATGGAAAATAATTGAGCCCAGTTTCGGAATTTCACCTAAATACCTGATAGATAGTTACATCCCTTCCTCAGGGTTACTATTCCCCAACAGCCTTAATCTTCAGAGATTTGCTCTATATCCCTCAGCGCCCGTACTTTCTCCGGCAGACCAAAAAGATTGATGAACCCGGTGGCATCTCTCTGAGCATACACCTTCTCTTCACCAAAGGTAGCCAAGTCTTTTCGATACAGACTATAGGGAGATGTCCTTTTAACCACTATGCAATTGCCTTTGTAAAGTTTCAGACGCACCAGGCCGGTCACCTCTTTTTGGGTGACATCCACGAAGGCGTCGAGGGCCTGTTTCAGAGGAGTGAACCACTTACCGAAGTAGACAAGCTCAGCGTACTTCTGGGCCACTAAGTCCTTGTAATGGAGGATCTCCCTATCCAAGGTGAGGTTTTCCAGGTCAGCGTGGGCAGTATAAAGTAAAGTTCCTCCTGGAGTTTCGTATACTCCCCTGGATTTCATTCCCACTAAACGATTTTCGACCAGATCTACCCGTCCGATGCCGTTCTGGCCCCCCAATTTATTTAATCTCTCCAAGAGTTCTATCGGATCCAAACTCTCTCCGTCGATCTTCCCAGGGATGCCCTCTTCGAATTCAATATCCACAAAGGTAGGTTTATCCGGAGCCTTTTCAGGTGAGTCAGTGAATTGGAAAAGACCTTCTGGGGGTTCCGTCTGCGGATCCTCGAGGATTCCTCCCTCGTGGCTCAGATGCCAGATATTTCGGTCTCGGCTGTAGTTCTCTTCTTTGGTTGCGGAGACAGGTATTCCCCTGCTCTGGGCATATTCGATCTCTTCTTCCCGGGATCTTATCTCCCACTCCCGCCAGGGGGCGATGATTTTTATTTTTGGGTTCAACGCCTTGTAACTGAGTTCAAATCTCACTTGGTCATTGCCCTTACCGGTGCAGCCGTGAGCTACAGCGTCGGCACCCTCTTGAGCAGCGATCTCAATTTGGCGTTTGGCAATGAGCGGGCGGGCAAATGACGTGCCGAGCAGGTACTTCCGTTCGTAGATCGCCCCAGCTTTCAGAGTAGGGAAGATGTAGTTTTCGATAAACTCCCGCCGCATATCCTCAATATAGACCTTGCTGGCTCCGCTGTTGAGAGCTTTCTTTCGCAACTGCTCCGGGTCTTTTTTCTGCCCCAGGTCGGCGGTAATAGTTATTACTTCACAGCCGTAGTTCTCTTTGAGCCACGGGATGATAACTGAGGTATCCAGTCCCCCGGAGTAAGCCAGGACCACTTTTTTAATCCCGTTAGTTTCCTTCATCTGTTACCCCTTGAGTTAATATCTCATCGAAGATATCGACTGCCTCGTCGATGTGTTCTTTTTGAACAATTAATGGGGGAAGCATTCTGATCACCTCTTTGCCAGCCGTGCACACCAAGACCCCC
>DAOWIT010000027.1 GCA_030640765.1 Candidatus Latescibacterota bacterium
CAACAGGCGGTTCCTGAAACTCTGGGAGAGTAGAATAACCTACACGGACAAAAAACAGCCGGTACTGAGAAAGTGCTGGCTGTTTTTTTCTGTAACGAGCATGTTTGGTGGCAACTTGCCTTCAGAACTCTACGCCAGGTCTCGGAATTGAGACTTTTCACTCTCATCCTTGCTTTGTTAAATACACAATGTTACTATGCTTAGTGCGATTCGGTGTAGAGTGAGGACCCAAATAACCAACGGTAGGGGCAATTCATAAATCGCCCCACGAAACTCAAAGTACAGAAGGAGGAGATGACTGTGTCTGTTAAATGGGGGGTGATCGGAGCTGGTGGAATAGCTGATAGAAGAACTATCCCGGAAGGCATTATGCCAGCGGAGAATGCTGAACTGGTAGCAGTAATGGATGTAGATGAGGGACGGGTTAAACAAGTAGCCCAGAAATACGGTGACTTGAGGTACTATACTCGAGAAGAAAACCTGCTGGGGGATAAAGAGATAGAGGCTGTTTACATTGCCACTCCCACCTATCTTCACCACCGGCAAGCCTTGATGGCGGCCAAGGCACGAAAACACATCCTCTGCGAAAAACCTATGGCAATGACTCTAAAAGAAGCAGAGGAAATGATAACCGTCTGCCAAGATAATAAGGTGAGACTATCGCTGGGCTATATGATGAGATATCACAGCTATAACCGAAAAATTAAAGAGATGATAGCTGAAGGTAGGTTGGGAACTTTAGTAATGGGTAGAGCTCAACTTACCTGCTGGTATCCACCCATAGAAGGAGCTTGGCGCCAGAATCCTCCTTTGGGGGGAGGAGGTTCATTAGTAGACATGGGAAGCCATTGCATCGACTTGCTGGAATGGCTAATGGGACCGGTGACAGAGATCTCTTGTTTCACCTCTCGGTTGGTGCACAGCTATCCTGTGGAGGATACAGCAACTGTTTTGCTCCGGTTTGGAAGCGGGATCCAGGGATTGGTGGACAGCCATTTCAACATCCCCGATGCCTCCTCAGAAAACAGGCTGGAAATCTACGGCAGTAAAGGTAGTATTCTGGCTCAGGGAACTATAGGACAGAGCTCCACCGGAAAAATGATAGCCAGAATAGAAGAAGAACATAAAGGCTATCAGGCAGAGCAGAAGAGAGAGGAGGTCAAGGAAGAGGCGATTGTTCTGGAGACAAAGAATATCTACCAGGCAGAGATAGAGAATTTCAGCGGTTGTATTCTCCAGGGGAAAGATGCTCAGCCTTCTTTCACAGGAGAAGATGGACTGAGAAACTTAAAGATCGTTCTGGCTGCCTATGAATCAGCCAAAACAGGCAGAGCGGTCGCAATAAGATAGTACCTCACAACACCACCAGGTTATCCCGGTGCACTACCTCCTCGTAGTAACAGTAACCGAGTATTTTTTCTATCTCTGAGGATTTTTTCCCCAGAATCTTCTTCAGCTCCTTATCACGATAGTTGACCAACCCCCTGGCGATGTCTTGCCCCTTCAGATTCTGAATATTGACTACCTCTCCGTTCTCAAACTCTCCCTTCAGTTTTATCACTCCGGAGGGTAGAAGGCTTTTTCCTTTTTCTGCAATCGCCTGGACAGCTCCGTCGTCGACCACAAGAACACCCTTTGGCGGGTGACTGAAGGCGATCCATCTTTTTCTGCTGGCCATTCGCTCCGCTTGAGGCAGAAATAGCGTTCCTACCTCCTTGCCGTTGAGGATACTCACCAGGCTGTGCTTTCTGCCATTGGCGATGAGCATCATCTGTCCCGAAGCTGTAAGAATCTTTGCTGCCTCGAGCTTTGTTCGCATTCCTCCAGTAGCTACCTCGGTAGCTGTTTGACCCGCAAGCTTTTCCAGCTCTGGGGTGATCTCTGTGATGGTGTTAATCAATCGGGCCTGGGGAGCTTTACGGGGGTCAGCAGAGAAAAAGCCATCGGTATCAGAGAGGATTATCAGTAGGTGAGCGTCAATTAGATTTGCCACCTGGGCTGAGAGGTTGTCGTTGTCGCCCACTGTTATTTCATCTGTAGCCACGCTGTCGTTCTCGTTGAGAACAGGGATAACTCCATAGTGCCATAGAGTCAGCAGAGTATTTCTCACATTCAGATAGCGCTGCCTGTTTTTTAAATCGTCTGCAGTGAGTAGTATCTGAGCGATGGTCAGGTTATGGCGCCCGAAGGCAACCTGGTAGCTGTGCATAAGTTGGTTCTGTCCCACTGCTGCTGCTGCCTGGAGTTGCGGAATAGATCGGGGACGCCTGGACATAGAGAGCTGTCCCATCCCGGCACCGATGGCCCCTGAGGAGACAACCACTACCTCGATTCCTCGGCATCTCAACTGTGCTATCTGACCTGCCAGGGTCTCAATCCAGCGGACATCCGGCAAGTTATTCTCAGAACTGAGCACCCGGGTGCCTACCTTCACTACCAGTCGCCGCACACATTTAAGTCTCTCTTTTCTATTGATTCCCGACATTTTTATTGCCTTCGGTTTCTCTCTGACTAAAGATGTTTTCCTTCCAGTGCTACATAGCCTTTTAGTTGATCCGTCAATGTCTCAAATTCCTCTGGCAACAGGGACTGGGCACCGTCGGAGTAGGCATCTTCTGGGTGGGGGTGGACTTCAATCATCAGGCCGTCGGCCCCGGCGGCAACAGCCGCCTTTGCCATAGGTGTTACTAAACTTCTGATACCACAGCCGTGGCTGGGATCAACGATGACCGGCAGATGGCCCAGTTGTTTCAACAGAGGCACAGCCGAAAGGTCCAATGTGTTGCGGGTATACTCCTCAAAAGTCCGTATCCCCCTTTCGCAGAGTATCACCTGAGGGTTGCCTTCGGATATTATATATTCGGCAGACATCAGCAGCTCTTTCACGGTAGCCATCATTCCCCGTTTTAGCAGAACAGGTTTTTCGATCTGTCCGACCCGTTTCAGCAGGACAAAGTTCATCATATTTCTGGCGCCTATCTGGAGTATGTCGGCGTACTGGACCACTAAGGGGACATCTTCGGGGGTGAGCACTTCTGTGACCACAGGCAGGCCTGTCTCTTCCCTTGCCAGAGCCAGCAATTGTAACCCCTCCTCCTGAAGTCCCTGGAAGCTGTAGGGGGAGGTCCTGGGCTTAAAGGCCCCTCCGCGCAGCAGTTTTGCCCCCGCCTTCTTGACTGCTGCTGCCGTCTCCAGTATCTGTTCCCGGTTTTCCACAGAACAGGGGCCGGCGATTACCACAAACTGGTCGCTTCCGATCCTTACATCTCCAACCTCTATTACTGAAGGTTCTTCTTTCAACTCTCGCCCGGCAAGTTTAAACGGCTGAAGAATAGGCATTACCTTCTCTACCCCAGACACTAACTCCAGACTCTGAAGCCTCACCTTGCCCCTTTCGTCTCCAATAGCACCGATGACGGTTCTCTCCACTCCATATATAGGGTGTGGCTTGTAACCTAACTGTTTGATCCGATCGAAAACTCGATTAATCTGCTCCTCTGTTGCTCCCTTTTGCATCACAATGATCATCTGATTTCTCTCTCCTTGATTACCTTGACAATATTACATTTTTCTGAGCCTTAAGGATGCCTCTTATGAGATATCAAGGGCCATATCTTCTCATCCGCTTAATCCTGTTCTTGGCATTTATGTGAGCATTGAGGGATTTGGTAAACTTATGACTCCCATCTCCCTTGGCCACGAAATAGAGGTAATCCACCTTGGCCGGATAGAAGGCAGCCAAGATAGAGCCTTTACCAGGGCTACAGATGGGTCCGGGCGGCAAGCCCCGGCGGAGGTAGGTGTTATAGGGCGATCTCACCTGGGTGTCTGCTTTCGAGAGTTTCTGTTTATGCTTACCCAAGGCATATATTACCGTAGAACAAGCATCGAGGGGCATCCTCAGCTTCAACCGCCGGTGGAAGACTGCCGAGATAAGCGGCCTCTCCCAAGAAACCCGCGCCTCTTTTTCAATTATCGAGGCTAAGGTTACCACTTGGTGGTCAGTCATCCCTAACTGTGTAGTTCTCTGTTTCAGCGAATCGGCGAATATCCACCAAAATCTTCCCACCATTGTCTTTAATATCTTCTCCTCGGATGTCCTAAAATAGAATCTGTAAGTATCAGGAAAAAGATAACCCTCCAAACAGGGAGCACTAATTCCCAACTCTCTACAGAAGTCCGGATTGTGGGCTAAGTTAACAAACCTGGCCGAATCAATCTGTACGGGGTTTTGGAGTCTGGCAGCGACCTGCCTCACAGTCAGCCCTTCGGGGATAGTAACCTGTTGAATCAGAGCACCACTGGACTTCAGCTTTTGAAGGGTAGAGAGGGAAGATGTCGGACCTGTAAAATGGTACTTGCCAGCCCTCAGTTTCTCCTCCAGGCCGTAGAACTTTGCCGTCAGCGTGAAAAAGGAGCGACTGGCGATTATCCCCTTGTCTTGAAGAAGGCCAGCAATCTGAGTAGCGCTCATTCCCTCTTCTATCACCACATCAACCTGCCCTATTCTGGTGCCTGGACGATTAAGAAAAGCCACTGTGCCCAGAAGAACGGCGGCAACCCCTGCGATAAGCAATACCGAAGGCCTTGTTGAGACTATCCTTATGGTTAACTGCAGAAGTTTCAAGGGTAAAAAAACGAGAGAGACAACGGCCAGTATCACCCAAGAGGCAAAAACGGCCGCAAGAGAAACAGTAAACAGAAATATCTGTTCAGCACACAGGCAATTGCCGGACCTGTTAGCTTCCATTCTCATCTCCTTCGGGGGAATAGCTCTCCAGATACTCTTGGAGGAGTATCTGGGCAGCAATTCGATCTATATCTCTCTTCTTGTTCTTAACCTTGAGTCCCATCTGATGAAGCACCCGCTGAGCGGCAAGGGAGGTCAATCGCTCATCGGAAAGGATAACTGAAAGTCCTGTTCTCTGGCGTAGCAGCTCGGCAAACCTGTTAACCTCGTGAGCCTTCTGGCCGTGAGTGCCATCCATATTTACCGGAAGTCCTAAGATGATCTCTGAGACACTGTAAGCCTTGACCAGTTGTTCTATCTTAGCCAGGGCATCTTTCAGAGAGTTCACCGTGATGGTCTCCAGTCCTTGAGCGGTTATTCCCAGTGGGTCACTGACTGCAAGGCCGATTCTCCTCTGTCCATAATCTATGGCTAAAATCCTAATTTGTTTCTTCATCGGATGTTCCCTATAATACGTGTAGGGTCTCAGTGTGACGTGGTTTAAAGTCTCTTCCCTGAACAACAGACGGTTTCTGGTTCTACCGTTTCAGGATCAGGCTGCCTATAATTTAGACAACTCTTTGACCATTGTCAAAGGATTTTTGCGGGGATATTCTCTAACGATCCGGTAGATATTGAAATTGAAGCGATTATCTCCTTAACACTCACCCTGAATATAAGAAACTGGTAGACATGATATACCTCCTTTCCGAAAATGGATTATTCTTGGAAAGAATATATCATGTTCACCTGCTTTTCTCAAACAAAAGTACGCATTTTCCGGATGAACCCGGCTCTTTCATCGGCGGGGTCATAGCACAGTCTTTTGACTTGAGAGCTCCTTACCTAATTTGCTTTCTGCTAATGATCCTTGTCTGTCTGGTAGAGGAGTGGTTGATTAAGTCTCGCGGTTTGGTCTCACCGTGATATAGTATTACCAATCGAATCTTTGTTTTTGCAAGAAAAATCTAACCGCAAAGTTCACAGAGTAAGCGCAAAGAACACAAAGATAAAAAATAACTCGGCGATCTTTGCGCCTTCTTTGCGTTCTCTGCGGTTAAATTGCGGTTTAACCGTGATATAAAAAATCAATAAGG
>DAOWIT010000067.1 GCA_030640765.1 Candidatus Latescibacterota bacterium
AAGTTCCATTCCTTTTTGGATACCTTTGGCTGACTCCTCTGTCTTCCTCAGCTCAGCCTTAGCTTTCCGCACCGCGGAATAGTTCCCAAAACTATTGAACAGAGGAAAGCTCACCTGAACCGAGGTAGTCCAGGTTTTGTCGCCATCCAACCTTATGTCGTCATCCTTTTCCCAACCATAGCTGTATACCAGGTTGACCTTCGGCTGAAAACCCCCTTGCGCCAGTCGAACCTGGGCTCTCTGAAGATTTACATTCGCTCTCATTGCTCTCGTGGCTGGATGGTCCTGCACTATCTCAACGACTTGATCCCGAAACAGACTGTCCTCCCTGGGACTCTCCTCAGAGATCGGAAGGAGCTCGTAGTTCTCCTCAAGCTCCATACCCATAGCTTCGTTTAAAGCAGCTCTGGCAATGGCCAAGTGGTTCTCAGCCTCCACGATGTTCCCCTCGTCCTGGACCAACTGCACCTCCCATCTCAGGACATCGGCCTTGTTTCTAGAGCCAACCTCCAGCATCCTCCGGACATTTGCCAGATGCCCTCGGGTGGATTCCGCCGATTCCTTCATAAGATTCAGCAACTCCTGAGCCTTCAAGATATTGAAATAGGCCCTTTTGACCTTCACTATAACCTCCTGCTTGGTGTCTTCAAGCGAGTACCTGTTTGCCCTGTGGGCCGCCTTCGATAACCTAATGCTCGAATATTCTGCTCCGCCGTTGTAGAGAGGTTGGATGACGGTCAGGCTTGTGCTATATGCATTCTTGTAAGCCGCCGGCCGAATATCCTTCGGATCAACTCCAGGGAACGATTTTCCGATCTCGGTGAAGATATTCGCCCTTCTCACTGTCTCGTCATCTAAACGGGCGTAGCCAGAGTTTATCTCTACCTTTGGAAACCAATTAGAATAGGCCTTCCTGACAGCCCACTTGGACGCCTCCTGGGCCTGTCGAGCTGCCCTCAGCGTAAGATTGTGCTCAACACCGATTTGCACAGCTTGTTCGAGGGATAGTTTCTTCGCCGGCGTTTGAGCGAAGACACCCATTGTCCAACATAGCGTCAAGCACAAAACTGCACCTATACTTGTATGCTTCGTTGTCATTCATCCACCTCTCTTTCTTGTTTGAAATGCACTGAAGTACACACTATCAACCCTCCGAGAAGATCGCCCGCTCAATGCTTTCTGCCAACGCGCCGGATTCGATAGCCTCCCTAAGTCGGCAGCGGTGGCTTCTATATCCAGCCGGTCAACTGGGCCAACAGTCGCGAGTATTCTATATAGTTGGGCCAGGAGATATCGGAAGGAACCCCATGATCGCAACCGGGGATAAATCCGCCTTCCTCCAACAGCGGCGGCACCTGTCGCATCAGCTCCTGCCGCATTACCTTTCCTCCCTTGGCAATAGCTCGTTTGTCGATTCCACCCTGGTAAGCCATCTTTTTGCCGTAGAGTCTGCGATACTCGACGATGTCATTGCCTGCAGCCACCTCCATAGGTACGCAGCAATTTATTCCTGCCTCAATCCAGATGGGGATTAATTCCCCGATGTAACCGTCCGAATCTAACGAAACAAGAGGACAGCCGCCTTCTTTGAGTTCTGGAACCCAGCGCTGGTAAGTGGGCAGTAGGAATTTTCGCACCATTCGGGGCGAGATCATACTGTGCTCTTTGTAGGCCATATCCTCAGAGATGCATATATAATCGAGTTCAACATTCTCCAGAATAGGCGCCAGAGTCCGAGAAACGAAATCAGTCCAGTGGTCGATCATCTCCTGGACGAAATCTGGATCCTCAATCATTAACATACAGAGATTTTCCAAACCACACCACTCTCGTAACTGCCAGAAAGGCCCGTTGACACCAAGATTGACAACATAGTCTCTTTCCTGTAAGGCTTCACATCGTTGCTTGAAATCTTCTGGAAAACGCCCTGGTGTGTCGGGCAAATAGCGTTTTTTCATCTCTTCCCAGTCCTTTCGATCTTCGACTGGGAATTTGTGCCATTTACGGGTGACGAAATCCTTAGCCGAACGGATATAAGTGTAGTCATACTCGTCTGATATCTCAGTGATAGCTCCCATCCAGTCCCGGACAATGTAATGGCCGTCTTTGTGTTCTAAAACCTTCTCTTCAAACTGCGGAATCATCTTGAAAGAGACATCCAAGCTCACCTTAGCCTGGGTAGGTCCAGGGTCTATCCCTAAGATTTCCAACAACACTTGGTAATAGTCTCTTCCTTGGAGCAGTCCTTGCTGGTGCCAGACAGCTAAAGTGGATTCCCGTGGTCCTCCAGGGCTGAGGGGTACCTTGTCCGGGCTACCGAACAAAAGCGCCTCTCGAAATCTTTCCCGGGGTGTCATCAAAGCATAAACCTCCTTGTTTTTGGTTGAAGTCTGGGTAAATAGCATAAAATTATCTTCAATATAATAGCAGTAGCATCTGCTGGCAAGAAGTAATTACCCCCCGGAGTATGAAAAACAACCCTAAAACTGCATATTGGAACTTCTCTTCCTTCCCATTAGGATGACTACAGGTGTTGACGCCCATAGCAGACCTTACCAGAGAATGCAGATTTCTATTGACACCGATGGGGATTTGAGTTACATTTAAACAAACAGAGAAAATAACCTATTGCAAAGACTTTAAGATACAGATGTTTTTTGGTTTATTCCTGGTGGATGTCTTGGGTTACTTTTCAACCAACGTCCCATTTTGGAGCTAATCATAAGAAAATAGCGGGCTCCTGCTCTTGTCCTATTTTGTGCTTGACTTTGTGGAAATAGATGTGTATGTTAAAAGTTTTCAGAAGAGGTTTAGAATGCATGACCAAGACAAAGAAGTTCAGGAACGGCTGATTCAGAGAGGAAATCTGCCCCGCCACATAGCCATAATCATGGATGGCAATGGCCGATGGGCCAAACAACGAGGAAAGAAGAGGATTGTGGGCCACCGCGCCGGGGTTGATTCCGTGCGCGATGTGGTAAGGGCAGCCGGGGAACTGGGAATCGAGGTGCTCACCCTTTATGTTTTTTCTTCAGAAAACTGGAAACGCCCTCCCCAACAGGTATCTGCCCTGATGAATCTCCTTAAGGAAACTTTAGATAAGGAAACCAAAGACCTGCTGGAGAACAACGTGCGGGTGAGAGCCATCGGCAAGATTGAGCAACTGCCCCGTTTTTGCCAAAAGGTACTTCAGAGAACAATCGAGCTTACTTCCCGAAACTCCGGTTTGATCCTCAACCTGGCACTAAATTATGGTAGCCGAGGAGAGATAGTTGAGGCAGTGCGGCGCATCGCATCAGAGGTGGAAAATGGGGAGTACCGCGCAAACAAGATCGGTGAAAAAACCATCTCAGCCCATCTGTTCACTGCTGACCTGCCTGATCCCGACTTACTCATAAGAACCAGCGCAGAGATGAGGTTAAGTAACTTTCTCCTCTGGCAGATGGCCTACACAGAAATATGGGTGACCGATATTCTCTGGCCAGACTTCAGAAGAGAATACCTCTACCAGGCCATCGAAAACTACCAGTCTCGGGAAAGAAGATTCGGCAAGGTAAAGGAGTAGAGTACCATTGTCTAACTTAGCCAAGAGAGTTCTGGTAGCCGTTTTTGCTGTCCCTCTGATACTTGTGGCGATCAGGCAAGGTGGATTATGCCTTCTGGTGTTTGTTGACCTGGTGATCGTGTGGGGAATTCAGGAGCTGTTCCGCTTACAAGAGGCAAAAGGATGGAGGCCACAGCGGGTTTTGGGGACCCTGGTGGCCTTAGCTATAAGTTGGGAATTTTTCTTCTTTAGAGGCGAATATACAGAGTTTGTCCCAGCAGGGGCGGTTTTGTTAGTGTTGCTTTTCGAACTCTGCCGCCGAGATTCAGGTTCTGCTCTGGCAAATGCGGGTTCGACGCTGTTGGGCATCTTTTATGTAGGCTGGCTGAGCAGTTTTTTGCTGTTGCTCCGGGCTGCCCCTTCCCAGGCAGATTCGGGAAGTCTGACGATATTAGTCTTGCTTTCCATCTGGGGCGCTGACACAGCCGCTTACTTTGTAGGCCGAGGATTCGGGAGACATAGGCTTTTCACTCGGATTAGCCCCAAGAAATCCGTTGAAGGAGCTATAGGTGGAATCGCAGGGGCTTTGGTAGTTGTTTTCGCTGGCAGTCAAACCTTTGTGCCTATGCTCTCAACAACCAACAGCCTTTTTCTGGGGTTCATTATTGCGATTGGAAGTCAGCTTGGGGATTTAGTAGAATCACTATTGAAAAGAGACGCAGGGGTGAAGAATTCCTCTCAAGCAATCCCCGGGCATGGAGGTGTCCTGGACAGATTCGACAGTGTGTTTTGCGCTCTCCCCCTGGCCTATGTTTATCTTAAAATAGCCGGGATACTACAGTGAGTGTTTTTAAGAAGGTTGCTATCTTAGGCTCCACCGGCTCTATCGGCAAGGCCAGTGTGGAGATTCTGGAAAAATCCCCCCAGCGTTTCTCGGTTGTGGCGCTGAGCGCTGGCAGAAACGCACAGCTTTTATGCCAGCAGGCATTACGTTGTCACCCTCAGCTGGTGGCTATCGCTGATAAGTCCTTGGTGCCTGTCCTTAAACAACAATTAAAGGCCTTGAACATAGAGGTAGTGGGAGGCAGCGAAGGGTTGACCAGAGTGGCCGAACACCCGGAAAG
>DAOWIT010000149.1 GCA_030640765.1 Candidatus Latescibacterota bacterium
CCTCGCTCCCCAGCAAGTCTGTTGACCTTGCAGTTACGGGGGCAAAGGGTGCAGCTTTCCAGTAGCGCCCAGGTTTTTTCTATCCGTTCTTTTAACGCACCAGAGCGGTGCAGTTTCAGGTAAGCGGGTTCAAACTGGTGACTGGTGATTGGTGGAGGGTGATTGGCGATTGGTAACATACTATTAACAGGTGAGATGTAGAACAGCCACAACCCGGCGAGAGTCTTTCAGCAGATTGTAGGTTTTCCAGGCCTTGTCTGTGGGCTCTACTACCAGTTCTATCCCCTGGGCTTCGATGTAATCGCTGGTCTCGGGTGGCACCTGCATAAGCCCCGGATTGCCCATACCCACCACCAGCACCTCGGGCTTTACCTCCAGTATCCCCTTTAAATCTTCGATGCCCAGCCGATGTCCCCGTTTACGCCACCAACTGCCATCTACGTGATCGGGATAGATGATTACATCGGAGGTGTAAGTGTTTCCGTCAATAGTAATGTTGCCAAGGTGATAGGAGTCGATGGTCATTTCCCTTCCCTCTGGCATGGAGGATCATCTGGGTGTTATGTAGGGATTTTCAGGGCGGATCTTTTGTTAGTGCTCTGTACCACTAACCTGCAAGATCTTGTTTTTCTGGCAAAGTTCTTGATAGTGGAGTAGCCGAAGTTTCCAAACTTCGCAGTCTCGTGAGAGCGAGCTTTGGAAAGCTCGACTACGGAACTGTTTTGATGAGGTGTGAAGGAATCCTTTCCTTCACAGTGCCGACGGGAAAGGATTCCCGTCGGCCTCGATAGAAGATTCCTTGAATTGTGGGCGCCAAGGATTTTCGGGGCTAATCTTTTACCAGTGCCTCTCTCATAGCCTCTCCCAGCCTTCTTATCCCTTCTTCGATCATCTCCTCGGGTTCGTGAGAAAATGAGAGCCTGAGGGTATTCTTTATGCTCTCGTCGGGATAAAAGGGTTGTCCGATCACATAGGCCACATTTTTCTCTACCGCTTTAGGGAAAAGCTCCGAGGCATCCAACTGCTCCGGCAGGGTCACCCAGATATAAAATCCCCCCCGAGGGGTTGTCCAAAAAACCCCTTCAGGCATATATTTCGCCAAGGCAGCCAGCATAGCGTCTCGGCGTAGACGGTAGATCTCTCGCAGTTGAGGAATATGGTGGTCTAAGTAGCCGTCTTCAGCCAATCTAACTACCAGAGCTTGGATCAAAGGACTGGGACAGACATCCGCCACCTGGCGGGCCAGTTCGAACTTTTCGATTAACTCTCTAGGCCCGGCGGCCCAGCCCAGGCGAATCCCGGGAGAGATGATCTTGGAGAAAGAGCCAGTGTAGATGACCCTCTGCTGCTTATCCAGGGATTTAATAGGCAGAACCTCTTGCCCGTCTCCATCGAACCAGAGGTCGCCGTAGGCATCGTCTTCCAAGATGAGAAGGTCGAACTCATCGGCTATTTCCAAAAGTCTGCGCCGTTTTCCCTGGGACATAAGGGCACCGGTAGGATTGTGAAAATTGGGGATGGTGTAGAGAAACTTCGGCAGGTTTTCCTCTTCCCGAAGGGTTTTTAGAACATCAACTAAGCTTTCCAATCTTATGCCGGATTCGTCCATAGACACACCAACCAACCGAGCCTGGTAGTTCCGAAACACCCCCAAAGCACCAATAAAGCTGGGGGATTCCAGCAGGATGGTGTCCTCAGGGTTTACCAAGATTTTGGCGCAGAGGTCCATAACCTGTTGTGCCCCAGCAGTTATCAGGATTTCCTCTGGTTCTGTCTCTATGTCCTTCTGGCGCATCCTGTTCTGTATTACCTGGATAAGTGTTGTGTCTCCGCGGGCAGAGCCGTATTGAAGAAGGATTTTGCCGTTCTGGCGCAAGAGACTGGGGAGGATCTCGGCTGCCTCTTCTGAAGGGAATGACTGAGGATCAGGCAGTCCCCCGGCAAAGGAGATTACCCCTGGTTTCATAGACATCTTGAACAGTCGCCGGATCTCAGACCCCTTCATCCCCAAAGCCCGTCTGGCAAGTCTTTCTTCTACAGTCTTCACCGCTATTTTCTCCTGTCCACGACCCGTTGAGCTTTGCCCGCATTTCTCTCAAGGGTCTTTGGTTCTACTAATTTTATCTTACCAGAGACGCCCAAGGCGCTTTCCATCTTTTCTTCTATCTCCTCTTTAAATGAACGTAGCCTCTTCATTTCGTCAAAGAAGAAGCCTTCCTTCACCTCTACTAATATCTCCAGTTCGTCCAGAGGCCCTTTGCGGTCGACGACTATCTGGTAATGGGGACTGGTGCCTTCGATTTCGGTCAGCACGCTTTCCACTTGAGAAGGGTAGACATTAACTCCCCGGATGATGAGCATATCGTCGGTTCGGTCGCGGACACGCTCCATTCGAAGGTGACTTCTCCCACACCGGCAGGGTTCGGGGTTAAGCCGGGTGATGTCGTGGGTGCGATATCTTATCATCGGGAAGGCCTCTTTGGTGAGGGTGGTGAGCACCAGTTCTCCTTGTTCTCCATAGGGCAGAACCTGGCCGGTGTCAGGGTCGATTATCTCGGCTATGAAATGGTCCTCAGCGAGGTGGAGTCCATCTTTCTCTTGGCATTCTCCTGCTACTCCGGGTCCCATGATCTCGCTGAGGCCGTAGTTGTCAGTGGCGCTGAGGTCGAGTTTCTGTTCTATTTCTACCCTCATATTCTCTGAGCAGGGTTCCCCCCCGAAGAGTCCCACTCTCAGAGCCAATTGCTCTTTCCGGATTTCCATTTCTCCCATCACCTCTGCCAGATAGAGGGCATAACTGGGAGTGCACACCAAGGCGGTGGTACGGTAGTCTTTCATGATTATAATCTGGCGACGGCTGTTGCCTGAGGAGGCGGGGATCACTGTGGCCCCAATGGTCTCGGCCCCGGAGTGTAGGCCGAATCCGCCGGTGAAAAGCCCGTAATTGAAGGCTATCTGAACGATATCCTCTTTGGTCACCCCTCCAGCAGCCATAATTCGAGCCACTACCTCAGCCCAGTGCCTCATATCGTTGACTGAATAGCCTACCACGATAGGCTTGCCAGTTGTGCCCGAGGAGGCATGGATACGGACAATGTCCCGCAGCGGCACAGCAAACATCCCGTAAGGATAGTTATTCCTCAGATCTTCCTTAGTGGTAAAGGGAATATGAGCCAGGTCGGCGACAGACCCGATCTTCTCGGGGACAATACCCTGTTGCTCGAAGATTCGGTGGTAGAAGGGGACATTCTTATAGGCCCGATTTAGTGCAGATTGAAGCCGCTCAATCTGAATTTGCTCTAACTGCTTGCGTGGTAAAGTCTCCATCTTCTTGTTCCAGATCACTGTAGAACACCTCCACAGCATCGATGTAAACAGATGAAAACAGACAACAACCAATCATAAAACTTGTTTTACTCTGTCTCAATCAATGCTAATGTTACTCTGTTTGAATCAATATTGATCCTTTCGTAAAAAGTCTTTTTCTTGTCATTTTGAGCGGAGCGAAGCGGAGTCGAAAAATCTCTAGTTGCCTGGTATAAACAGACCTATGAGATTCTTCACTTCGTTCAGAATGACCTCCTTTTTTGTCATACTGAGCTTGTCGAAGCATCTGATAAGCTACTGTAGTTCATCAATACATCAGATTCCTCACTTCGTTCGGAATGACAACGTTGCTACTTTTTGCGAGGCGATCAATATTGGGAAAGCGACAAAATCTGCTAAAAGTCTTCAGTCATTCAATGGCGGAAGTCTCTTCTCCGGGCTGAAGTACTACATAGCCAGAGTCTACCGGGGAGTTGAGCATTGCCAGTCGCTCTTCTTTTGTCTGACTGAACTGGCTGAGATATCTGTGCTCTACCGATGTGGCAGAGGGGAGTTTCATCTTTAAGAAGTTTATCTCTTTTCCGTTCCTGCTTATAGCGAAATAGAGGTGGGGTCCGGTGGACATACCGGTGGAGCCCACATAAGCAATAACATCTCCTTGCCGGACCTTCCTCCCCTGTTTAATTCTCTTTGCAAAACGGGATAAGTGACAATAGGTGCTGGTGTAGCCGTTGGAATGGCGAAGTTTGAGAAAATTCCCCCCATCACGGGTCCATCCCTTTTTGGTCACCACTCCGTCACCGATGGCGGATACGGGTGTACCTATGGGTGCGGCGTAGTCGATTCCTAAATGCGGTCGCCATACCCGCAAGATAGGGTGCAGCCGCCGATAAGAGAAGTGGGAACTGATGCGGCGGTATTTTAGCGGAGCTCTCAGAAAGGCCTTGTGTAAGGATTTTCCCTCAGGAGTGTAGTAGTCACAGTGTCCAGAAGGATCGCAGAAGAAGATGGCGGTGTGTTCTCCGGTCAATCGGCCCCTGTATTGAGCAGCCAATATCCGTTTAGGCCGTTTAGCCTTTTCTCTGTACTCTTCCTCCACTACCAGTTTAAACTGGTCCTCTGGGCGGGGTTCGGTGAGAAAGTCGATCTGCCAGGCGAAGATGTCGGCCAACTGCATCACCACCTCAGCTGAATGACCGAGTCTCAACAGCGTCTGGTAGAGTGAGCTGCTAATTTCCCCCTCTATCTTCACCACCCTGGTTTGGATCTTCTCCTTGAGCGCCTCTAAGTTGCCCTCGGGGGATAAACGAATGGAGTAGAGATCTATTGCATTGGGACGGTAACTGAATTTGACGATCCTGTTCTGATTGTCCAGTGCCAGTTGATAGCTGCTCCCCGCTGGACACTTCCGGAGATTGAACAGCGGCTTCAACGCCTGTTGGAGTTTAAAGATCTCTTGAGGGGAAACTCCCTGTCGAACCAGACAATTGTAAAGCGAGCTTCCTCTGGGGAGAACTCCCGTTAGCCACACAAGGGATTGATCCTGGGGGTAGTCTTCCTTGGCAGTCGGGGGGACAATAGATGGTATTTGCTCGGGTTGATCAACTACCAGAGGAGCATCAGTGATTCTTACGCTGTTTCGGCCAGCGAACCACCCTGCTAACAGACCTACCGCCAGTACACCCAATACTACCCCCCAAGAGGGGACATATCTCAGAAACTTTCTGTAGTTTACCCTATCTTCAGATGGTTGCTGCCTTAGTTCTTCATTATCTATTCTCGGGGTTAGATCCATTACCACCTCCTTTTCGAGCTTGATCTATGAGGGGGACTTGCTTAACTGGTTAATGGGTGAGTAGAGACGACCCGACGGGTCGTCTCTACGATATTATCCCCTTCGCCATTTAACAACTCTTTACTCTTCCAGGAACCCTTTTCTCCCTTTGCCTAAGTAGGCCCGTTTCACCTCTCGATTCTGCAGTAGCTCCGTGGTTTCTCCTTCGAGGATGATCTTACCAGTTTCCAGGACATAACCTCTATCGGCCAGAGAAAGGGCCATTTGGGCATTCTGCTCTACCAAGAGGATAGTGGTGCCTGATTTTCTTAGATCTCGAATAATTTGGAAGATCTCTTTGGCCACAATAGGGGCCAGTCCCATTGAAGGTTCGTCTAAAAGAAGCAGTTTGGGTTTTGACATCAGGGCTCTACTTATGACCAGCATCTGCTGCTCGCCTCCGCTGAGAGTCCCCGCTGGTTGAGCTCTTCTCTCCTTCAGCACGGGGAAAAGCTCAAAAATCCGGTCTATTTCCTGGGCAATCTGCCGGCGGCCTTCTTTGCGGAATCGCTGGTAAGCACCTAATTCCAAATTCTCCAACACCGTCAGGGGGGCGAATATCTGTCTGCCCTCTGCTACCTGCGATATCCCCAGTGCCACGATCTCTTCTGGCGAGCGCCCCACTAAAGAGATGCCATCCAGACTGATTTCCCCTTTTACCAGTGGCACAAGTCCAGAGATAGCGCGTAGGAAGGTGGATTTTCCCGCCCCGTTGGCCCCTATCAGACAGACGATCTCTTCCGGGAGGATGTGCAGAGAGACCCCTTTTAGGGCCTGAATGGCTCCATAATAGGCCTCCAGATTCCGGATGGTAAGCATTATCTTCCCTTGAAGTCCTCTCCTAAGTAAGCTTTAATGACCTCTTGGTTATCTTGAATCTCCTCTGGTTTACCTTCAGCGATCTTCTTTCCATAGTTTAGTACTATGATCTCATCGGAGATATCCATCACCAGTTCCATATCATGTTCCACCAACAGGATGGTCGTCCCTTTTTCACGGATCCTCAAGATCAAATCCGCCAGGACAGTGGCTTCGTGCGAGTTTAGTCCGGCAGCAGGCTCATCGAGCAAAAGCAGTTCAGGGTCTGTGGCCCATGCCCTGGCAAGTTCCAAAACCCTCTGCTGTCCAAAAGGAAGTTTTGAGGCTAACTCCTGGGTGCTGGAGGAGAGCCCAACAAAGGCAAGCCGTTCCATGGCATCATCACGGATAGCCTTCTCCTCAGCTATTGCCTTGGGTAGATGGAACACCACACTTAACAGACCGGAGGATGTCCTCGGGTGGCGACCGACCATTACATTTTCCAAAACAGACATATTATCGAATAATTCGACATTCTGGAATGTTCTGGAAATACCCTGATATGCTATCTCGTACGGCTTCAACCCGTTAATTTTTTGCCCTTTAAATCTTATTTCTCCTGCCGTGGGAGGATCAACACCTGTAATAGCATTAAAGATAGTAGTCTTGCCTGCACCGTTGGGCCCGATGATGGCTTTGATCTCCCCTGTTTCTACCTTTAGACTGACATCCGAAACAGCGACAAGCCCACCAAATCTCTTTGACAGATTAATAGCTTCTAAGATAGGTTCCATCGGTATTCTTCCTAAACGGAGACATAGGGGTTCAACATGTTGAACCCCTACATTCTCCCACGAACAGTTCCCAATTTCTTGATCAGACCGAACAGGCCTTCGGGCATAAAGATCACGATCAGAAGCAGGGTTGATCCGTATATCAATATATTATAATCCTTAAAGCCTCGCAGAAACTCCGGCAGAAGGGCTAACAATACCGTCCCCAAAAGAGCACCCCATACATTGGTCATCCCTCCCACAACCACCATAGTCACCAACAGGATTGAGAACTCCAAATCAAAAGAGCCGGGACTGATGAAGGTCACGAAATGCGCGTAGAGACTTCCGGCAATGGAGGCGTAGATGGCGCTGAGGACAAAAACCTGAATCTTGTACTTGGATGTGTTAACTCCCATAGCATTGGCTGCCAGTTCACTGCTGTGAATGGATCTAAGTGCCCGTCCCACCCGCGAATGGATGAGATTCAAGGAAAACAGAAGCACCATGACCACCAGAGCCCAGACAAGGCAATAGCGCGAGAGTTGACTCTCTACAATGAGGTTCCCCAGCCCAATTCTGGGGATTTCACCGAAGCCGGATGGTCCACCAGTGAAATCCACGGATGCGTTGAGCGCGACATAGACAATCTGGCCAAAGCCAAGTGTGGCCATCGCCAGATAGTGCCCCTTAAGCCTTAAGGTAGGTATCCCAATCAAAAAAGCGATGCAGGCGGTCAGAACGATGGCTGCCAAGAAAGCAGGCAGAGGTGAAAGATGGGCTTTTGTAGTCAGTATTCCAGAGGTATAAGCGCCTATTGCG
>DAOWIT010000120.1 GCA_030640765.1 Candidatus Latescibacterota bacterium
ATTACATAAAGAACATGATCACCGGGGCCGCTCAGATGGATGGTGCCATTTTGGTGGTTTCGGCCGCTGATGGACCTATGCCACAAACTAGGGAACACATATTGTTAGCCCGGCAAGTGGCAGTTCCGGCTATCGTAGTTTTCCTGAACAAGACCGATCAGGTAGACGACCCAGAGTTATTAGACCTGGTGGAGTTGGAAGTCAGGGAACTGCTCAGTGAGTACGATTTCCCAGGTGACGAGGTGCCAGTGCTGAAAGGCTCGGCTACTGAAATCCTGGCCTGTGGGTGTGGCAAGGAAGATTGTCCGAAGTGTGGGATAATCCATGAACTGATGGAGGCTGTGGATACCTACATACCCACCCCCATGCGGGATGTAGATAAGCCATTCCTTATGCCTGTAGAGGATGTGTTCAGTATTACAGGCAGAGGGACCGTTGGAACCGGCAGGGTCGAGAGAGGAAGAATAAAAGTTGGGGATGATGTGGAAGTAGTTGGGGTTAAACCGACCAGGAAGACAGTCGTTACCGGAGTGGAGATGTTCCGTAAGCTGTTGGATGAGGCTCAGGCCGGCGATAATGTGGGTTTATTGTTGCGGGGAGTAGAGAAAGAGGAACTAGAGCGAGGGATGGTAGTAGCCAAACCGGGCAGCATCACGCCACACAAGAGATTCAAAGCGGAGGTTTACGTGCTGACCAAAGAGGAAGGTGGACGACATACCCCCTTCTTCAACGGCTATCGCCCTCAGTTTTACTTCCGAACTACCGATGTGACCGGAGAGGTTCGTCTGCCCGAAGGAGTGGAGATGGTTATGCCTGGTGACCATGTGAAGATGGATGTGACCCTGATTACATCGATAGCAATGGAGAAAGAGCTTAGATTCGCCATACGAGAGGGAGGTAGCACTGTCGGAGCTGGTGTCGTAGGTGAGGTGACAGAGTAAATGAGAGAATTGGTAACCTTGGCCTGCGGAGAATGTAAGAGACGAAATTATACTACCACTAAAAACCGTCAACTTCATCCTGACAGGATTCAGCAGAAGAAATATTGCCCTTCTTGTAGAAAACACACCTTACATAAAGAGACCAGGTAAAATGCACAGGCCTGTAGCTCTAACGGATAGAGCATCGGACTCCAAATCCGAGGGTTGGGGGTTCGAATCCCTCCAGGCCTGCCATTATTATCTAAGGGTATAGAAATGTTAAAAAAAACCATTACCTTCCTAAAAGAGGTAAGATTAGAAATGGGGAAGGTGAATTGGCCTACAAGGGATGAACTGTTCGCCTCAACTTGGGTAGTACTGCTCTTTTCTGTGATAGTTGCCCTGGGAGTTTGGGCATTTGATTTATTCTTCTCGAGAGTCCTGAGAATTATATTAGGATAGGTGAGATACCGTATGGCAAAACACTGGTACGTGGTCCACACTTTTTCCGGACACGAAAACAAGGTCAAGAAATATTTAGACAATTTGGTGGATAGCTCCGGGCTAAAAGATAAAGTTAGCAGAGTCATTGTGCCCACAGAAAAAATCGCCAGTATGAAAGATGGCAAGAGGATTATCGCAGAGAAACGATTTCTCCCCAGTTATGTGCTGGTAGAGATGGAGATGGATAAAGAAACTTGGTATGTGGTAAGAAATACTCCTGGAGTGACTGGTTTTGTAGGAGCAGGTAAGAGACCGCAGCCACTGAGGGAACAGGAGATCAAACGCATATTTCAACGGTTGGATGAGGGTAAGGGAGAACATCCTCAAGCCATCAGCTTAAAGCCAACAGACTCTGTTAAGGTGATAGATGGGCCATTCGAGGATCTCTATGGTGTAGTGGAGGAAATCAATCCCGAAAGAAGGAAAGTCAAAGTAATGGTGAGTATTTTTAGCAGATCGACACCGGTCGAATTAGATGTCTTACAGGTAGAGAAAGTCCAGGTGAAGGAATAAGTAGGGACAGAACAATGTTCTGTCCCTACAGTGCCCAATTAGGTAAAGGAATATCGATATGGCAAAGAGAGAGATTGGCAAGATAAAACTACATATATCAGCTGGCAGTGCCAACCCTGCTCCGCCGGTTGGACCGGCGCTGGGGCAATATGGTGTAAATATTATGGAGTTTTGCAAGCAGTTCAACACCAAGACCCAATCTCAGAGTGGATTTGTTATACCAGTGGTAATAAGTGTTTATGCAGATCGTAGTTTCTCCTTTATCACCAAAACCCCTCCAGCCTCAGAGTTGTTAAAGAAAGCCGCCGGCTTAGAAAAAGGCTCTGGTGAGCCCAATCGAGATAAAGTTGCAAAACTCAAGGCCGAAGAGATAAAGAAAGTAGCCGAGACAAAAATGGTCGATCTCAATGCCTCCGATATTGACTCGGCAATGCGAATAATTATGGGAACTGCCCGGAGCATGGGGATTGAAGTGGAAGGCTGAGTACTTATGAAAAGAAGTAAAAGATATAACCAAGGTATAGCTGCTTTTGATAGAATGGCCTATTATGAACCGATCAAAGCTATTGAGTTCTTAGAGCAGGTGCCTAAAGCTAAATTCGACGAAACGGTAGAGGTAGCCTTCAACCTTGGAGTTGACCCCAGGCATGCTGACCAGATGGTTCGGGGAACAGTGGTGCTGCCTCAAGGCACTGGCAGAAAGACTACGGTCCTGGTGTTTGCCAAGGGAGAAACTGAGAAACAGGCTAAGGAAGCAGGGGCAGATTATGTGGGAGCCGATGAGTATATTCAAAAAATCTCTGAGCAAGGGTGGACCGAGTTTGATGTAGCCATAGCTACCCCGGATATGATGAGTAAGGTAGGGAGATTGGGGAAAATCCTTGGTCCTCGAGGCCTGATGCCAAATCCCAAAAGCGGCACAGTCACTTTCGATGTTGCCAAGGCGGTAAAGGAGGCCAAGGCAGGAAGAATCGAGTTCAGAGTGGACAAAACCGCTAACTTGCATGTTTCTATCGGGAAAATATCCTTTAACTCCAAACAACTCCTGGAGAACTTACATGCTCTTCTGGATGCTGTGGTGCGTGCAAGACCCTCGGCCGTTAAGGGGCAATATATTAAATCTATAACTTTGTCCACCACTATGGGCCCAGGAGTCCGCTTAGACAAACAGGCGGCACTGGATATGTTAAAGTAGAGCTTCAAATGACAAGAGAAGAGAAACAAAAAGAGGTTGCTTACTTATCGGAGCTGTTTTCCTCTTCTAAGGGAATATATCTGACTGACTTTACTGGTTTAAATGTAGAGTTACTTACCAGTTTAAGGCGCAAGCTCAGGGACTGTTCTATTTCATACCGTGTAGTTAAGAACACCTTGGCGGCTCAGGCGGCTAAACAAGCAGGCCTGGATGAGTTGATGGAATTCATAGAAGGCCCTACGGCGTTAGCTTACACCGATGGTGATCCAGTGATGCCGGCAAGGGTTATCTCTGAATTTCTGGAAGAGGGGCAGCGTCCGCGTTTTAGGAGTGCCTCAATAGAGGGTCAACTATATACTGCAGAACAAGTGGCCACACTTGCTACCCTACCCTCTAAGGAGGAGTTGCTGAGTGAAATTTTCTGGGGAATTAGTTCACCTATTGGTGGTTTAGTAACATCTCTTCAGTCGATTCTACGAACCTTGGTAACTACCCTTGATGTAATAGCTAAGCAGAGAGAACAAGAGACTTAAATCTGGTAATCTTCTCTGGCAAGAGTGAGCAGTCCTCAATGAAGTAGCGGGTTGAAGTTCTGTAATTAGCGCCTATTTCGTCAACCAATTGTGCTGATGCATCGTTTTTTGGACCGTTGTCTTTGAGCGATGCATTACTTTCTCAAAGCCGCATGGTTTTATAGAAGCGAGGGAGAAACTTCACTGTGGCATTTATGAAACGGTGAGGGGACAATAAATCTTTGGATATCTTAAGGTAATTCAAAGGAGGAGGATAATGCCAGTAAAAAAAGGAACTAATGTGAAAACGATTGTGGACTCAATAAGCAAACTGACAGTCCTGGAGCTTGCAGAGTTAGTTGACGTGTTGCGGGAGAAGTTTGGAGTCCAAGCAGTTGCCCCGGTAGCGCAAACAGCAGCCCCTACCGCTGAGGCAGCAGAAGCTGCCCCTAAGGCGGAAGAGAAGACGGAATTTGATGTAATCTTGACCGGGATTGGGGACAAGAAAATTCAAGTGATCAAAGTGGCTAGAGCACTTACTTCTCTTGGATTAAAGGAAGCAAAGGCCCTGGTAGATTCTGCCCCTAAACCATTAAAAGAAGGGGTATCTAAGACAGAAGCTGAAGAGGCGAAGGCAAAACTGGAGGAAGTAGGGGCAACAGTAGAAATCAAATGAGGAGTGTGAGAGTCTTGAGCGAAGCAGGTTTTAGTCAACGTTATTATTACGGAAAGCTACCCACGGTTGTTGATATACCAGATCTGCTTGAAGTCCAGATTAATTCCTTTCGAGATTTCCTTCAGGGGGATGTTCCACCAGGGAAAAGGGCTCGACAGGGTATACAGGCTGTGTTTATGGATATTTTCCCTATTACCGATGTGCATAATCTTTTTTCTCTGGAATTTTTGGGATATTCTATAGGCAAACCAAAATACAATATATTCGAATGCCAGGAGAGAAATCTGACCTATGCGGCTTCCTTAAAGGCCAGACTCAGATTAGACATCAGAGAACGGGGACAGATGCAGTTTAAGGAAGGGATCGAACAGACCGTTTTTCTAGGAGAACTGCCTCTGATGACGGATAAGGGTAGCTTCGTCATAAACGGCGCTGAGAGGGTTATCGTTGCTCAGCTTCATCGCTCCCCGGGGGTGTTCTTTGACGAAATCACCCACCCCAGCGGCAGAAGACTTTACTCTGCTCGTATTATTCCTTATCGAGGTTCATGGGTCTCTTTGAAGACAGATATCAACGATATTCTCTATGTCTATATAGACCAGACAAAAAAAGTATATGTGACAGTGCTGCTTCGAGCGCTTGGATTTCTGGATGATGAGCAGATTCTGAATCTGTTTCGGGACAAAAAAGGGGTGGAACTGATCGAGAATACACTAAGCAAAGATCCCATCGACAACCAGGAAGAAGCCTGGTATGCCATATACAGCCTTATGCGCCCCGGCGAACCGCCGAATGTGCAGACAGCTCAAGAGTTCTTTAACAACCTGTTTTTCGACCCCAAACGCTACAATCTGGGTAAGGTGGGTAGATATAGAATCAATCAACGTTTAGGGACAGATGTTCCTTCTGACACCACGGTGCTCACTCCTGAGGATTTTGTGAAGATTACAGAATATATGCTGGCCCTATACGAAGGGGAGGGCTACATTGACGATATTGATCACCTGGGAAATCGAAGGGTAAGGTTGGTAGAAGAATTGCTCAGTGAACAGCTTAATATAGCTTTTTCTCGGATGGCCAGGGTAATCCGGGAGAAGATAAATCTGCGTGGATCCGATTCCATAATCCCTCAAGAACTGGTCAATGCTCGTATTATATCCGCAGTAGTAGATTCTTTCTTTGGTTCCAGCCAGCTATCCCAGTTTATGGACCAGATGAACCCTCTGGCAGAACTGGATCACAAAAGGAGGCTCAGTGCCCTTGGGCCAGGAGGGCTTACCAGAAAAAGCGCTGGGTTCGAGGTAAGGGATGTTCATCATACTCATTATGGCAGAGTATGTCCCATCGAAACTCCTGAGGGACAAAATATCGGACTTATGGTCCGTCTGGCTACTTATGCTCGGGTTAACTCCTTTGGGTTTATTGAAACACCTTACCGGAGAGTTAAGAACGGTCGAGTAACTACTAAAATAGAGTATCTTACGGCCGACGAAGAGGATAGATACACTATTGCTCAAGCTAACGCTCCTTTGACTGAGGATGGGAGTTTTATTCTTGAGTTAGTCAGGTGCCGTAGACGAGGCGAATTTTCTCTTGTCCCTCCTTCTGAGATCGATTATATGGATGTTTCGCCTAAGCAAATGGTGGGAGGATCGGCTTCACTAATTCCATTTCTGGAACACGATGACGCCAGCCGTGCCCTGATGGGTTCCAACATGCAGCGTCAAGCAGTACCGTTATTGAAGACCGAATCTCCATTGGTGGGAACCGGAATGGAGCACAAAATAGCTATTGACTCCAGAGCGGTAGTATTAGCACAACAGGCAGGCAAGGTAATCAGTGTTGATGCCGACAGAATTGTCATAAATCCCAAACAACCAACCAACGAGCCTATCCGACTGTTGGGGATATCTAATTACCACACATATGATTTGATTAAATTCAAACGCTCTAACTCCGACAGTTGTGTTAACCAACGCCCTTTGGTAAAAGTGGGCGACAGGGTGAAGGCGGGGCAACTTATTGCTGACGGGCAGGCCACCAGTCAAGGCGAGCTTGCTCTGGGTGCTAATCTCCTGGTTGCCTTTATGCCTTGGGAGGGTTACAATTTCGAAGATGCTATTGTGGTGAATGAAAGGTTGGTTAAGGAGGACGTATTTACTTCTATTCATATTGTAGAATTTGAGGTCCAGGTGCGGAGAACTAGACTGGGGCCAGAAGAGATAACCAGGGATATCCCTAATGTTGGCGAAGATATGGTGAAAGATTTGGACGAGAGAGGGATAATTCGAATTGGAGCGGAGGTAAAAGCTGGGGATATCTTGGTGGGAAAAGTGACACCCAAAGGTGAAACCGAGCTTTCTGCGGAGGAGAGATTGCTGAGAACCATCTTCGGCGAGAAAGCAGGAGAAGTACGCGACACCTCCCTGAAGGCCCCTCCGGGAATGGAAGGGGTGGTTGTGGATGCGAAGTTGTTTTCTCGTAAACACAGAGATGACAAGACGGGGAAAGAAGACAGGGAAAAAATCGCCTCCTTAAGAAACGATGACCAAAAGAGAATTGCAGAGATCAAAGCAGCACGAGATAGAGAGGTGAAGCATCTTCTCCAGGGACAATGTTCAGGTCTTCTTCGAAATACTGAAGACGGCTCCGTAGTCTGTAAATCCGGAGAGATTCTGGGTGAAGCTGCTTTGGATCAGATTGACTTAGATGTTGTCCATCCAGATGATAAATGGGTTGAGGATAAGAACAACAATAGTAAGATTGAAAGCTTAATGAAAGCCAGTCAAGAACTAATCAGCTCTGTGGAAGACGAACTAAATCAGCAGATCGACACGGTAATCAGGGGAGAAGAGCTGCCGACAGGTATACTTCAACTGGTGAAGGTTTATGTAGCACAGAAGAGGAAATTAACCGTGGGAGACAAAATGTCAGGGCGTCACGGGAACAAAGGAGTGGTATCAAAGGTTGTTCCTGAAGGAGATATGCCTTATTTGCCAGATGGTACCCCGGTGGATATTATCCTCAATCCATTAGGAGTGCCTTCACGGATGAATCTGGGGCAGATCTTGGAGACCCATCTGGGTTGGGCAGCGAAGCGCCTGGGTATCCATGTCTCTACGCCTGTTTTTGATGGGGCCTCTCTGGAAGAGATCGAACAGGCTTTGATCAAAGCTGTGCTTCCTAAAAATGGAAAAACGGTGTTGTATGATGGTAAAGCAGGGAAAAGGTTCAGTGAAGAGGTGACTGTGGGTTACATCTACATGATGAAACTTTCCCATTTAGCGGAGGATAAAATCCATGCCCGATCAATTGGCCCGTATTCTTTGGTCACCCAGCAACCGCTTGGAGGGAAGGCCCAGTTCGGTGGACAACGCTTTGGAGAAATGGAGGTGTGGGCATTAGAGGCCTACGGAGCAGCTCATCTTCTTCAAGAAATGCTTACCGTTAAATCCGACGATGTGGAAGGAAGATCTCACACTTACGAAGCGATTGTTAAAGGAGAGAATCTGCCTGACCCCAATATCCCCGAATCTTTTAGGGTATTAGTTAAAGAATTGCAGAGCCTTGCTCTCGACATTCAATTTGAGAACGGGAAGAAGAAGTAGGGACAGAACATTGTTCTGTGTCCCTACAGTGCCCAAAGTGAGGTGATTGGAAATTGAGTCCTACCGGGTTAAAGACAATGGATTTTGATGCCATCAAAGTGAAGATTGCTTCCCCGGATGCTATTCGTAGCTGGTCTCATGGCGAGATTACCCGGCCGGAGACTATCAATTATCGTTCCTTTAAACCAGAGCGGGATGGGCTTTTCTGTGAGCGGATTTTTGGACCTGAAAAAGATTGGGAATGCCATTGTGGCAAATATAAACGCAGACGCTATGAAGGCGTAATCTGTGACAAATGTGGAGTGGAAGTGACACGCTCCAAAATACGCCGAGAGCGAATGGGCCATATTGAACTGGCGGTATCTGCAGCACATATATGGTTTGTCAAATCCATTCCCTCAAAGATTGGCTATTTGTTAGATATGTCTGTTCCCGAACTGGGAAAAATCATATATTATGATTCTTATGTAGTTATAGATCCTGGGGATGCTCCCGTGGAGAAAGGGAATTTACTCTCTGAGGATGAGGTGTTAGATCTGAGAGAAAAAGGATACACTTTCGACGCTGAAATAGGGGCCAATGCTCTGAACAGATTATTAGAGGAGATAAATATTGAGGACCTCTCAGCAGAACTTAGAACCCAGGTGAAGATAGAGACTTCTGCTCAAAGGAAGCAAGATTTGTTGAAAAGGTTGAGGGTTGTCGAGGGTTTTCGCCAGTCAGGAAATAGGCCTGAGTGGATGATCCTGAAGGTACTGCCAGTTCTGCCTCCCGACCTTAGACCGTTAATCCCTTTAGAGGGAGGCAGATTTGCCACTTCTGATTTGAATGATCTTTACCGGAGAGTGATAAACCGGAATAACCGATTGAAAAAGTTGATGCAAATTGGTGCTCCAGAGATAATTCTACGCAATGAGAAGAGAATGCTCCAGGAGGCAGTAGATGCCCTTTTGGATAATAGCCGTCGTTCCGCCACTACCCGGGCGGAGAGTAGAAGGGAGCTTAAGTCTCTCAGCGAGCTTATCAGGGGTAAACAAGGTAGATTCCGCCAAAATCTGCTGGGGAAGCGAGTCGACTATTCAGGCAGAGCAGTTATTGTAGTTGGTCCAGAGTTAAAGCTCTACCAGTGTGGTTTGCCCAAGGAGATGGCTTTGGAGCTATTTAAACCCTTTGTTATTAGACTATTGGTAAAAAGGGGCGTAGCACAGACGGTGAAGAGCGCCAAAAGGCTAATTGAGCGCAAAAGATCGGAGATCTGGGGCGCTCTGGAAGAAGTTATTCAGGACTGCTGTGTACTTCTCAATCGGGCTCCTACATTACACCGCCTTGGCATTCAGGCCTTCGAACCTGTGTTAGTGGAGGAAAAGGCGATAAGGATTCATCCTTTGGTCTGCGCCGCTTTCAATGCCGATTTCGATGGTGATCAGATGGCAGTACATATTCCCTTGTCTATTGAGGCCCAGATTGAGGCTAGGGTGCTGATGCTTTCCTCTAAGAATGTCCTTTTGCCTGCTAATGGCAAGCCTGTCATTATTGATAAGCCTCAGGATATTGCTCTGGGATGCTACTATCTTACCAAGATAAAACCTGGCAGCCACGGAGAAGGAAAGATATTCTCCAATCCCAGAGAGCTTTTGTTTGCTCACGAACACGATAGGGTTGGACTCCATGCCAAAATCAAGGTCAGGATCGATGGTACCCTGATCGAAACAACCGCGGGCAGGATCATCTTCAATCAAATACTTCCCCAGGGGTTTGGTTTTGTGAACAAGCTGTTGGAGAAAAATCAACTCCAAGAGATAGCGACTTCTATCCATCAAAAGCTGGGAGCAACTCAGACGGTAGAATTCGTTGATAAACTGAAGGATTTAGGGTTCCATTATGCCACCCAAGCAGGTGCGACTTTTGGAATAGATGATTGAATCATTCCCCCAGAGAAACAGACTATAGTAGAAGAAGCTATGGGAGAGGTGAGTGAGATAGAAAACCAGTACAGTCAGGGAGTTATTACTGATAGCGAGAGATATAATAAGATCATTGATATTTGGACCCATGCCACTAATGATGTATCTCAGGTGTTGCTTGAGGGGTTAAGCAAGGATAGGGACGGTTTTAATCCGGTTTTCATGATGGCGGATTCGGGCGCTCGGGGCAGTCAGGAGCAGATACGACAGTTAGCAGGGATGCGAGGGTTAATGTCGAAACCCCAGAGGAAACTCACCGGGGGAGTAGGGGAGATCATTGAAACCCCTATCATTGCTAACTTCCGCGAAGGGCTTTCTGTGCTTGAGTATTTCATTTCCACCCATGGTACACGCAAAGGGTTGGCAGATACGGCATTAAAGACAGCCGAAGCCGGCTACCTCACTAGGAAACTGGTGGATGTGGCCCAGGATGTGACTGTCACCGAACAGGATTGTGGGAGTATTCGGGGGATAAAGATTGAGGCGCTGAAGGATGGAGATGAGGTAGTAGAACCCTTGTTTGACAGAATTGTAGGCCGTGTGCTCTCAGAGGATGTAGCTGATCCCTTCACCGAGGAAATAATTGCCTCTGCCGGGCAGGAGATCACTGAAGAGGTGGCTTCCAGAATAGTTGACGCTGGGGTTGAGTCAGCAAACATCCGTTCGGTGCTTACCTGTGAGTCCCGAAAAGGTGTTTGCGTCAAGTGCTATGGAAGAAACTTAGCCACTGGAAAGCTGGTAGATATCGGTGAAGCAGTGGGGATTGTTGCAGCTCAGAGTATTGGAGAACCAGGGACTCAAATGAC